>DAINNP010000122.1:0-7112 GCA_036735785.1 Rhodoferax sp.
TGGATACCGGTGTGCGGGCCGATCTGGACGTTATGCAGCGCACTTTCGCCACCAATAATCTCGGGCTGGCAGCCACTTTTCACCCTTTTGTACTGGCTATGGCGCAGAGAGGCTCCGGCCGCCTGGTGGGAATAGGTAGCGTGGCAGGTATTCGTGGGCTACCCGGTCACGGGGCTTATTGCGCAAGCAAAGCAGCCGTTATTGCCTATTGCGAATCGTTGCGCGGCGAGCTGCGTGCAAGTGGTGTGCAGGTCGTGACGATTTGCCCCGGTTATATAGACACCCCCCTGACTCGACAGAATCGGTACTCCATGCCATTCTTGATGCGGCCGGAGGTTTTTGCAGATAAGGCTTTTGACGCGGTGCAACGCGGTGATCGCTACCGCGTGATTCCATGGCAAATGGGTTGGGTCGCGAAGATGCTGCGAGCCTTGCCTGATGCATGGTTTGACCGTGTTTTGGCGGGACGTCCGCGCAAACGCAGGGCAGACGAAGCCTGAATGTAGAGACCACCATGCAAAAAGGGACCCGAGGGTCCCTTTTTAATTCTGCAGAAGCAGTTCCTAGCTTAGTAGCTGGAACGGCCACCGCCGTAGCCGCCGCCACCGGAGCGGTCACCGCCACCACCGTAGCCGCCGCCACCGGAACGGCCACCGCCGCCGTAGCCGCCACCACCGGAGCGGTCACCGCCGCCACCAAAGCCGCCGCCACCGGAGCGTCCGCCACCACCGTAGCCGCCACCGCCACCGCCGAAGCCGCCGGAACGTGGAGGACGTGGCTCCATCGGACGTGCTTCGTTCACCACGAGACCGCGGCCACCGAATTGCTGACCGTTCATTGCGTTGATAGCGGTTTGTGCTTCAGCATCGCTGCCCATTTCCACAAAGCCGAAACCCTTGGAGCGACCTGTGTCGCGTTCCATCATGACTTTGGCGCTGGAAACGGAACCGTGTGCTGCAAATGCTTGTTGCAGGTCTTCGTCACGGAAAGAATAAGGCAGGTTGCCTACGTAAAGTTTGTTGCCCATGGAGGGACTCCTCAAAATAACTCAAAACGCGATGGAGTCCTTAACCGCAATCAACAAACCATTGAAGACTTAGAGCAGACGCGAAACTGACACTTCACCGCAAACTTGCACACCGATATTTCGGCAATGCCGGACCATTATGCGTTACTTTGTTGCTGAAACCTAATTTTTCTTGTTTTTTCAGGCTAGCCGGCAGAATCGATATCGTTTTCGCGGTAATGCCGCCATTGCTGCATGCTGTTTCGCAAAGTCAGAAGCTGCTTTTCAAAGCGCGGGCAGGCTTTGCATGCCAGCAAATGGAAGTACAGCGCGACCCGATCGTTAAGGGGCAAAGCACGGTCTTCTCTTGCTACCAAGAGGGCGGCGGTTTCTTTGCAGGTGCGACGTAAGAGTTTCATGGAGCCACTGCTTTCTGGAACCAGTTCATTTCAAGGCACTCCCTCAAGCGCAGACGCGCGCGGTGGAGTTGGACGTACAGGTTCGTCGGCGTCAGATTCAACTCCTTACAGATTTCTTCGCTGGAGAGTTCCAGCCACTCCCGCATCAAAAACAAACGTCCTTGGGTGGCGGGCAGTTTGTCCGCGCAGGCTTCCAGCACTTCGAAAAACTGGCGGCTTTGTGTCTGTTGCTCCGGATTGCCCCAGTCGGCTGGCGCCTCTGAAAAGTGGCCATCGGTCTTGAAACTCAAATAATCTAAGGGGTCGGTATTTTCATCCTCATTGGCACCAGAGCCGGTGATTTCTCTGCCGTGGTGCCGAAGCGCATCGACGACCTTGTGTTTCAAGATTCCCACCAGCCAGGTTTTGAGTTGGCTGCGTTGTTCAAAAGCCTGGGGTTTGGCGAGTGCTGCCAGCATGGTTTCAGAGACCGCGTCCTCGGCCCATGCATCATTGCGGAGCTGCAGCCGTGCGAATTTGTAAAGGTAGCTCCGGTGGTCGGCGACCTGTTGTTCGTAGCTGGTCATGGGCGTTTCGGTAAGTGGGTGGCCAGTGTACGGGGCGATTCGGAAATTTTTTGACCGGCCGCGTAAGGAATGCCTGTCTCACCAGACTAAAACACAACCACCGCCCTGAGGCATGGGGCCACAGATGCCGGATGGTTGATTTTCTTGTTACCCAACTTGTTTTGTTAAGGAGTTACGACATGAACCAACGCGCCCTACTCGCCGCCACGGCCGCCACTTTGATGACCATGGCCCTGGCCTCCGCCCCCGCGGCAGCTCAGCAAAAAGAAAAATGTTTTGGCATTGCCAAAGCTGGTCAGAACGACTGTGCCAACGCATCCGGCAGTCACTCCTGCGCGGGGCAAGCCAAGGTCGATATGGACAAGGGCGAGTGGAAATATGTGGCCAAAGGCACTTGCGAAAGCATGAAGGGCAGTATCCAAGCGCCCAAGATGTAACTTCGCGTTTCACGCAGTTTGAAAGTCCGACCACCCATGAAGCGAACCGAGCCAGCACTGCCCTTGCAGGGTGCGCAAGTGCCGGTCGGCATAGGGTGGCGGCATCCTCATTACGCGGAGCTGCTTCAGCGGCAGCCTGCGGTGGACTTTCTTGAAGTCCACTCCGAAAACTTCTTCGCAGCAGGTGGCGCTGCCCTCGCGGTCTTGGAGCAGGGCCGGGCGCTGTACCCCGTGAGTTTGCATGGGGTGGGCTTGTCGCTGGGCTCTGCCGCCGGGCTCGACCCGTGGCATCTGGATCAGCTGGCCCGGCTGGTAGGTCGGATCGACCCGGTGCGGGTGAGTGACCATGCCTCCTTTGCCCGCGCGCCTTATGGCCCCGGGGCCGAGGCCTTGATGGTGCATGCTTCGGATTTGTTGCCCCTGCCCTTTACCGACGAAGCGCTCAATGTGTTGTGCACCCACGTGCATCAAGTGCAAGAGCGCCTGCAGCGCCAGTTCATGGTGGAAAACCTGTCGGCCTACCTGAGCTGGCGTGTGCCGGTGGGGATGCGTGAATGGGAAGAACCTGCGTTCCTGGCCGCGCTAGCCGAGCGCACGGGCTGCGCGCTGTTGGTTGACGTCAACAACATCTATGTGAACGCCCTGAATGCGCAGCGCCAAGGTCTGGTGCAAGATCCGATCGCAGCCTGTCGGCAGTGGTTGGACGCCCTACCTGCGCACTGCGTGGGTGAGCTGCACTTGGCGGGGCATTGCGAGGTGAACGATGCGCATGGTCACATCGTGATCGACGATCACGGGAGCCGCGTGGCTGAACCCGTGTGGGACTTGTATCGCTATGCGCTGGAGCGCTTTGGCCCTGTGCCGACCTTGATCGAGTGGGATACGGATGTTCCTGCCCTCGATGTACTGTTACAAGAAGCTGCGCGCGCTCGCGCAATCAGTGGGACTCTGGCTCCACATCTACAGGTGGTGGCATGAGTCCATTGATCGCCCAGCAGCAAGCCCTGATTCGCGCCCTGTTCGACTCGCCATCGCATGATGCTATGAAAATAATAGCTGACTGCGCAATTGATACGGGCGCTAGAGGCCTAAAAGCTTATCAAGCGAACGGGCATGCCCTGGCCCGTCGCGCCTTGCACGCGGCGTTCCCTGTGCTGAGCCAGTTGATCGGCCCGGAGAGCATGGACGACCTCGCGCCTGCACTCTGGCACGCGCACCCGCCGCAGGCTGGCGATCTGGCCTTGTGGGGCAGCGATTTGGCTGATTTCGTGGCCGCGAGTCCGCAGCTCCGCGATACTCCGTTTTTGCCGGACGTTGCCCGCTTGGAGTGGGCTTTGCACCATGCCGCCGGCGCTTTGGATGCGCCGCCTGATGGAGCAACACTCGCCCTGCTCAGCACCGAAGACCCCGACCTGCTGCAACTCGAATTGGCGCCTGGCGCTGCCCTGCTTTGTAGCCCGTGGCCGGTGGTCGCCATCTGGGCGGCTCACCAATCGGAGTCTGCGGGGTTTGATGAGGTGCATCGCCTGCTGCAAGCCGGCACCGGTGAAAACGCGGTGCTCTGGCGTCAAGGGTTCAAACCGCAAGTGCGGGTAACGATCGAGGGTGAGGCCGATGCGCTGGCAGTGCTGCTCCAGCACGGCACCTTGGGCGCTGCCTTGGATGCGGCTCCGGGCCTTGATGTGGCAGCTTGGTTGCCCCTCGCAGTGCAGACCGGCCTGCTATTGGCGGTGCGGGTTGTGGAGCCCGCCTATCCTTCGCGCTGAATGACATTTCTTTTTGAATAAGGCTTTGTGTGAAACCTCTTGTCCCTGTGTACTTTCCCCGCACCCGTTTTGCTGGTTGGGCGGCTGGCGAACGTATCGTGAACCTCGTCCATGGTGCGCTGGATGCGCTGCAAGCTCCCGCAGCCTTGCTGGCCCGTTTGTATGTGGCCTATGTGTTTTTTTCCTCAGGGCTCACCAAACTGCGTGATTGGGAGACCACCCTGGCGCTTTTCATGGACGAATACCACGTGCCCCTGCTGTCTCCGGAGGTCGCTGCCTGGATGGGCACGGCCGGTGAGTTGGTGCTACCGGTTCTCCTCGTTTTCGGGCTGGCGGGTCGCTTCGCCGCTTTGGGCTTGAGTATGGTGAACGTGGTGGCCGTGTGGTCCTTGAGTGAGATTGCTCCGGCTGCCTTGCAGCAGCACATCACGTGGGGCGTGTTGCTGGCGGCGTTGGCTTTGTACAGCTGCGGTGCGTGGTCGGTAGATCGTTGGATCTACCGGCGCCGCTTGGCTGGGGTTTAATCCGGTGCATGGCGCACGCTCACCAGACTGACTCTGCCCACTGGCTGTCGTGGCTGCGCCCGCGAAGTATTGCTGCGCGTCTGGCATGGGCCTTGGGCGGGCTGGTTTTGATGCTGCTTTTGGTCTTGGGCCAAGGTGCTTGGCAGCTGCGCATGGTGACCGAGCTGACCCGGCACTTCGCCACCGGCGACATGCAACGCTTGTTGCGGGTCCAAACCCTGTCGCAACAAATCGAGGGCGCAGGCAGTGCCCTGGTGCGGTTGGTGCATGCGCCCCGTGCGGACCGGGTTCGGGAATATGCGATCGTCGACGAACGGAACCGGGTGTTGGATGGCATCGTCGAGTCCCTGTCGGAAGATCTGAAGGATGCTACCCAAGAAGCGACGCTCTCACGCCTCGTGGCCTCCCGCAAACAATACGCAGAGGCCTTCATTAACACCGTAGACGAAATTGAGGCCGAGAACCTGCCCGTGGCAGTGCAGATGCTCAATGAACAGGTCAATCCGGCTTTGAAGGCCCTGTTGCAAGAGTCCCAGGCCTTGTTGCAAAGAGAGCGCCAGCGGGTGGAGGCACAGCTTGACAGCGCCTTGGATTTGCTGGAGCGGGTCATGTGGTGGCTGACGGTGCTCTCGGTGCTCGCCATGGTGTTGGCCATTTACGTGGCCTGGCGCACTGCCCGCCGCGTGGTCGGGCCTTTGCTGCAACTGGAAACCGTGGCGAACACTATTGCCGAGGGAGACTACGCCCACCGCATGGCGCTCACCGGTACGCGCGAGGTCGACCGCGTAGGCAGCGCCCTCAACACCATGGCTGAAGCCGTGGCACAGCGCGAGCAGCAAATCGTGCGCCTTGCCTACCAGGACAGCCTGACCGGGCTGCCCAATCGCACTGCGCTGTTAACGCCACTCCAACCGCCTCCTGCCGGATTGAACACGCTGGTTTTGATGGACCTGGCCCGGCTGAAGGGTGTAAACGAAACTCTGGGATACACCACCGGTGACACCTTGATCCGGGAAATGGCAGTCCGCGCCTACAAAACGCTGGCGGCTGCCGCTCTGGAAGGCTGTATCGGGGCGGAGTTCGTGCTGGCTCGCCTGTCGGGCGGCACTATGGCGGCTGCGGTGCAGGTGCCTGACCGCGCCGCAGTGGAGCGGCTGCACGTCTTGTGGGAGCGCGCCATGGCACCCGCCGTGTCGTGCAGCGGCCACCAGGTAGATTTGAGCTTGGCCTATGGGTGTGCAGATGCGGGCAGCGACTCTACTGCGCCCGTCCCTCCTGTGGCGACACTGTTGCGCAATGCTGAGGTGGCCTTGCACTCCGCCAAACGCGCTGCCGGTGGCTTTGCCTGGTACAGCGAAGCGCAAGAGGCCGCTCGTTTGGACCACCTCAGCTTGGTGTCTGATCTGCGTGTAGCGGTGGCCCAGTCGCAGCTGCAAATGTGGTTGCAGCCCAAGCTTAGTCTGCGTGATGGCCGCCCAGTCGGTGCGGAGGCCTTGGTGCGGTGGGCGCACCCTGAGCGGGGCATGGTGTCTCCGGCCGACTTTGTGCCGTTTGCGGAGCAGACCGGCTACATCACCTTGGTCACCGACTGGATGTTGGCGGAGGCCTTACGCACCTTGCAAACATGGCAGCGCAGTCACCCCGACTTGAGCATTGCCGTGAACCTGAGCACTCGGGACCTGCAAGACCCCGGTTTTGCCCCGCGGCTCGCACAGCGGGTCGCCGCCAGCGGTGTGGATCCGCAGCGGTTGCGCCTGGAGATCACGGAAAGCGGGCTGATGGACGACCCCGCCAAAAGTGTTGCTTTGCTGCACGCCTTGCGCGCTGCAGGTATGCCCTTGTCGATTGACGATTTCGGTACCGGTTACTCGTCGTTGGCCTACTTGCAAAAGTTACCGGTGAGCGAGCTCAAAATTGATCGCAGCTTTGTAGACGGGTTAGACGCCGCGCCCGCCACCCAACGCCTGGTCAAAGCCATGATTGAGATGGGCCACGGCCTGAACCTGATGGTGACGGCTGAAGGTGTTGAGACACCTGCAGAGCGCGATACCTTGAAGGCGCTGGGTTGCGATGTCATGCAAGGCTACCTTGGTAGCCGTCCTCTGCACGGCGACAAGCTGGATGCCTGGTTGTTATCGAGCACATAGCTCTGTGTGCAGGTAGTTGCCACTGAACCGGGCCGTTGGTGTCAGGCCGCGCATTCCAATAAAAAAACGGGCGCTAGCGCCCGTTTTACTTGCGTAGGTAGCTATGATTTTTGTAGCTACCTGTTGCTGCTCTTGAGTTACCAGTTGGCCTCGCGCTCGGGGCTGGCGCTGATTTTGTGGATCGAGAGGTCGGCGCCGTCGTATTCCTCTTCCTGGCTCATGCGCAGGCCCATGGTGGCTTTGAGCA
>DAINNP010000123.1:0-7077 GCA_036735785.1 Rhodoferax sp.
CCCGCAGCGTGGGCCAGTCGGTGATTGCGGGCAGTCACAACCTCGAGGGCACGGTACAGGTGCGAGTGATGGCACTAGGAGACGCCACACGCTTTGCCCAGATCCTTGCATTGATGGAGGGCGCCGCGCTCTCCAAGCCCGGTGTCGCCTTATTGGTCGATCGTTGGGCCAGCCCTTTTTTGCTCGGTGTGCTGCTGGCTGCAGGGGCTGCCGCCGTGTGGTGGTGGCCACACAGCCCCGCACATGCGGTCATGGTGGCGGTGGCGGTATTGATCGTGACTTGCCCTTGCGCTTTGTCCCTCGCAACGCCTGCGGCCATGCTGGCTGCCGCTGGTAATTTGGCACAGCAGGGCTTGTTGGTGCGCAGCCTGCCGTCGCTGGAGAGCTTGGCTGCTGTTGATACGGTGGTGTTTGACAAAACCGGCACCCTCACGCGTGATGTCATGACATGTAAGGCGGTACACACCCGCCCCGGCGTGTCGCGCGAAGCGGCGTTGGCCTGCGCAGCCGGGCTGGCAACGCATTCGCTGCATCCACTTTCCCGTGCGATTGGGCAGCTCGCTGTGCAAGAAGGGGTGACTCCGGTGTCGGTGCAGGTGCCCCAGGAAATAGCCGGGCAGGGCGTGCAAGCCCATGCGCTGCCGCTCGCGGGATCGGCAGAAGGCGCCGCCGGCATCTCTGAAGGCCGTATGCGCCTGGGGTCGGCCACTTTCTGCGGTGCCGCAGCGGACGCGCCCGACGCCACTGCCCCAACCGGACCTGTGGTCCACCTGCAGGATGCGCAGGGCTGGTTGGCCAGTTTCTACTGGCAAGAAGAGTTGCGCAGTGATGCCCTGGGTGTCATTGCTGCCTTGCAAGCGCAGGGGGTGGAGGTGCATTTGCTCTCGGGCGACCGCGCTGCCGCTGCACAAGCCATGGGGCAACGTCTTGGCATCACGCACGTGGCAGGCGGCTGCTCGCCGGCGGACAAGTTGGACTATGTGCACCAATTGCAAGGCGGCGGCCACGTGGTGGCCATGGTGGGCGATGGGCTGAATGACGGCCCGGTGTTGGCGGGGGCCCATGTGTCCTTTGCATTCGGGCGGGCGGTGTCGATTACGCAGTCCCGTGCTGATTTTGTGGCACTCGGAGATCAGTTGCACAACGTGTACACCGCGCTGATGCTGGCCCGCAAAACACTCCGGGTGGTGCGGCAAAACCTGTGGTGGGCACTTGCCTACAACGTGGCGTGCATACCGTTGGCGATCGCCGGCTATTTGCCTGCATGGCTGGCCGGTCTGGGTATGGCGGCCAGCTCTTTGCTGGTCGTGCTCAATGCCTTGCGCCTGTCATCCGGCAGCAGCCTGCAGACCTCGGGCAGCGGTCTGCTGCCAGCGGTCACTTTTTCAACCCGGGGGGCGTGATGGACATCCTGTATTTGTTGGTGCCGCTGTCGGTGGTGCTGGTGTTTTTCATTCTGGCCGGTCTCTGGTGGGCCATAGACCGGGGGCAGTTTGAAGACATCGAGTCTGAAGGGGAGCGCATTTTGCGCGAACCCTGAAAAAGGTTCCCCGCTTTTTCTCCGCCGGTTGATGTGGGTCAACTCGCTCAAGTAAAGCCCGACAGACACTCGCTGTGAAGCAATCCAAGAAGAGGTAAATATGGCATTTCCAAATCAGCAGGCGACGGCGTACAACGATACCGTTGTGCGCCAGTTCGCCATCATGACGGTGGTCTGGGGAGTGGTCGGCATGTTGGTGGGCGTGATCATTGCCGCCCAACTCGCCTGGCCCGAACTCAACTTCGGTATCCCCTGGCTCAGCTACGGGCGGCTGCGCCCCCTGCACACCAACGCGGTGATTTTTGCGTTCGGCGGTTGCGGCTTGTTCGCCTCGGCCTACTACGTCGTGCAGCGCACCTGTCACGTGCGCATCTTCAGCGACAAGCTGGCAGCCTTTACTTTCTGGGGCTGGCAGCTGGTGATATTGGCTGCAGCGCTTTCATTGCCAATGGGGTACACCTCCGGCAAGGAATACGCCGAACTGGAGTGGCCGATTGACATCCTGATCACCCTGGTCTGGGTGTCGTTTGCCGTGGTGTTTTTCGGCACCGTGGGTACCCGCAAGGTCAAGCACATTTATGTGGCCAACTGGTTCTTTGGCGCTTTCATCATTGCGGTAGCCATCCTGCACTTGGTGAACAGTGCTGCGATTCCTGCAGGCTTGATGAAGAGCTACTCGGCTTACGCCGGTGTGCAAGATGCGATGGTGCAATGGTGGTACGGCCACAATGCGGTGGGCTTCTTTTTGACGGCCGGCTTCCTGGGCATGATGTATTACTTCATCCCCAAGCAGGCAGAGCGGCCTGTGTACAGCTACCGCTTGTCGATCGTCCACTTCTGGGCGCTGATCTTCACTTACATGTGGGCGGGCCCTCACCACTTGCACTACACCGCCTTGCCTGACTGGACCCAGTCCGTGGGTATGGTGTTCTCTTTGATTTTGTTGGCACCCAGCTGGGGCGGCATGATCAATGGTGTGATGACTCTGAGCGGCGCCTGGCACAAGCTGCGTGACGATCCGATTTTGCGTTTCCTGATCGTGTCCCTGTCCTTCTACGGCATGTCCACCTTCGAAGGCCCGATGATGTCCATCAAGACGGTCAATGCCCTGAGCCACTACACCGATTGGACTGTGGGCCACGTGCACTCCGGCGCTTTGGGTTGGGTGGGTCTGGTGACCATGGGTTCGATGTACTACCTGATTCCCCGCCTGTTCGGCCGCAAAGAGATGTACAGCGTCAAAGCGATTGAGCTGCACTTCTGGACCGCCACGATCGGCATCGTGATCTATATCGCGGCGATGTGGATTGCCGGTGTGATGCAAGGCCTGATGTGGCGCGCCATCAACCCTGACGGCACTTTGACCTACACCTTTGTTGAGTCGGTGAAGGCGACCTATCCCTTCTATGTGCTGCGTTTGTTGGGCGGACTGCTGTACCTGGGCGGCATGTTGATCATGCTGTGGAACACCCTGATGACTGTTACTGCCGGACGCGCCAACACGGTGGCGATCCCCGCGGCAGCCCACGCTTAAAAGGAAATTTGTATGGCAAACGAAAAAAGTGCATCCGGTCTGTCGCACGAGAAGATCGAGACCAGCAACTTTCTGATGATCGTGTTGATCCTGCTGGTCTTGCTGGCAGGCGGCATGGTGGAGATTGTTCCGCTGTTCTTTCAAAAGTCGACCACGGAGCCGATCAAGGGTATCCAGCCCTACACCGCACTGCAGCTAGCTGGGCGTGATGTGTATATCCGCGAAGGTTGCTACAACTGCCACTCGCAGATGATCCGGCCGTTCCGCGCCGAGACACTGCGCTACGGCCACTACTCGGTGGCTGGCGAGTCGGTGTATGACCACCCATTCCAATGGGGCAGCAAGCGCACCGGCCCGGACTTGGCCCGTGTGGGCGGCAAGTACAGCGATGAGTGGCATCGCATCCACTTGGTGAACCCGCGTGATGTGGTGCCTGAGTCCAACATGCCGGCCTACCCCTGGTTGGAGAAAAACCTGGTGGACGCGGAAAGCCTGCCATCGCACCTGCGCGCCCTGCGCAAGGTGGGCGTGCCCTACACCGACGAGCAGATCGCCAAGGCGTCTGAAGAGGTCAAGGGCAAGACTGAACTCGAAGCCACGATCGCGTATTTGCAGGTCTTGGGCCTGGCGCTGAAATAAGGGGAATCACATGGATATGGATGTCAACACCCTGCGCTCCGTCACCACGGTCATCAGCTTCGTGGTCTTTATCGCGATTGTCCGTTGGGCCTGGTCGAAAAGCCGTGCCCACGACTTTCAGGACGCCGCCAATCTGCCGTTTGAGCAGGACTGAGCCTCGTAAGGAATCAAAATGAGTGACTTCACAAGCAACTTCTGGTCGGTCTATGTGACCGCCGTTACGGTCATCGGCATTGCAGCCTGCCTGTTCCTCTTGTGGTTCAGTGGCAAAGCCAAAGCCATGACCGCCCACGACAACACCACCGGCCACGTGTGGGACGGTGACCTTCGCGAGATGAACAACCCTTTGCCACGCTGGTGGGTCGGGCTGTTCGTTATCACGATCATTTTTTCTGCCGTTTACCTCGCGTTCTACCCGGGCCTCGGCGCTTCAGCCGGCAAACTTGGTTGGACCTCTACCGGTCAGTTCCAAGCGGAAATCGCCAAGGGGGAGGCCGACATTGCGCCGATTTATGCGCGCTTTGACGCCATGTCGGCAGAGGACATCGCCAAAGACCCGCAAGCCCATGCGATCGGCGAGCGTTTGTTCATGAACAACTGCTCCCAGTGCCATGGCTCGGATGCCCGGGGTTCCAAAGGTTTTCCCAACCTGACCGATGCCGATTGGCTGCATGGCGGCTCGCCCGAAAAAATCATGGAGACGCTGAACCAGGGCCGTGTCGGCCAGATGCCTCCCATGGCGGCGGCAGTGGGTTCGGGTGATGACGTGAAAAACCTGGCCAACTATGTGCTGAGTTTGTCGGGCAGTCCGCACGATTCGGTGCGGGCCAACTTGGGCAAGTCCAAGTTCGCAGCTTGCGCGGCCTGCCACGGTTCCAACGGAAAAGGCAACCCTGCGTTGGGTGCGCCCAACCTGACCGATGACATCTGGCTCCATGGCTATGGCGAGAGCGCCATCATCAACATCGTGAACAACGGCAAGGTCAACCAGATGCCCGCACAGGCGCAGAAGCTCTCGCCCGCGCAAATCAAGGTGTTGTCGTCCTATGTATGGGGCTTCTCCAACACCGGTGCGGCCAAGTAACGCTGGCTGAACCCTGAAGGACATTCCTTGAACGCACCTGCCTCCACTGCTGAGAAGAAGATCATCCCGATCGTCGCGTCACCGGACAAAGGGCCCATTGCCCCGCCACCCGGTGCCGACGAGGAGACGATTGCCCTGTACGAAGCGCATCAAAAGATTTACCCGCGCAGCGTATCGGGCTACTTCTCGAAGTGGCGGTGGGCGCTGGTGTTTCTGACCCAGCTGGTGTTTTATGGATTGCCGTGGCTGGAGTGGGGGCAGCGCCAGGCGGTGCTGTTCGATCTCGGGGCACGGCGGTTCTATATCTTCAACCTCGTGTTGTATCCGCAGGACTTTGTGTACCTCACCGGCATTCTGGTGATTTCTGCACTGTCTTTGTTTTTGTTCACGGCGGTGGCCGGGCGCTTGTGGTGCGGCTACGCCTGCCCGCAAACGGTGTACACCGAAATCTTTCTCTGGCTGGAGAAGCTGGCCGAGGGGGACCGGTCTGCCCGCATGCGGCGTGACGCGGGCCCGTGGAATGTCGACAAGGTCTGGCGTAAAACCGCCAAGCAGCTCATGTGGATTGCTGTGGGCTTGTGGACCGGTTTTACCTTTGTGGGCTACTTCACCCCGATCCACAGTCTGGCCGGCGCGGTGATGGCCATGTCCATGGGACCGTGGGAGACCTTCTGGGTCCTGTTTTATGGCTTTGCCACCTATGGCAATGCCGGCTACATGCGTGAGCAGGTCTGCAAATACATGTGCCCGTATGCGCGCTTTCAGAGTGCCATGTTTGACAAAGACACCCTGATCGTGACCTATGACGAATTGCGCGGAGAACCCCGTGGCGGGCGCTCCAAGAAAGCTGATCTCTCCACCCTCAAGCTGGGCGCGTGCGTCGACTGCAGCTTGTGTGTGCAGGTCTGCCCGACCGGTATTGATATCCGCAATGGCTTGCAGTACGAGTGCATTGGCTGTGGTGCCTGTGCCGATGTGTGCGACACCGTCATGGACAAAATGGGCTACGCCCGTGGCCTGGTGAAGTACTCGACCCAGAATGCAGTGAACCAGCGCTGGAGTGGCGCCGATATCTTGCGCCATGTGCTGCGCCCCCGGGTGCTGGTGTACAGCAGTGTCCTGCTGGCCGTGGTGCTGGCGATGTTGGTCAGCCTGTGGATGCGCGCGCCTTTCAAGGTAGACGTGGAGCGCGATCGCAGCACACTGGCCCGCATCGTGTCGGGCGGCCGGCTGGAGAATGTGTACCGCCTGCAGATCATGAATGCCCGGGAGACGCCGCAAACTTTTGAGGTCAGCGCCGAGGGCTTGCCGGGCCTGACGCTTTCCACCGATTCCAGCATGGAAGTCGGCCCGACCGAATCCCGCTGGATTGCGATTCGCGTGCAGCTGCCGTATGAAGGTGCAACTCCAGGATCGCATCCCATCCATTTCACGGTGAAATCGGCCCCTGACGCTGCAGTGGTGACCGAGAAGTCCGTATTCATAGTTCCGCGTTAAGAAAGCCACTTTATGTCCAACCCAACAAGCTCATCTACCCCCGCAGCCCCCTGGTGGAAGTTCGGCCATGTGTGGCTGGTGGTGTCCGGCCCGCTGATCGTGGTGGTGGCGAGCTTCCTGACTTTCTACCTGGCCGCCCGGGGTATGGACCCGGTTGTCGATGAAAACTATTACCAGACGGGCCTAGACATCAACAAGACCCTGGCCACCCAACCAGAAAGCCTGGCACCTGCCATGCAGGCCCGTAACCATGCAGCTACTGGCATCGTGCCGGCCGCTGCGCCTGCCCGTTAAGCGGTTGGCAAGGAGCAATGTGATGCCGAGGGCCCCATGGATGGCTGTCGTGTGGCCCGCTTTTCTGGCGGCAGGCGTGCTGGAAATCGTGGTGTTCGCATTCATAGACCCCCACGATCTGCATTGGAACGACGCGGCCTTGCCGCTGTCACGCCAAGGAATTTACACCGTGGCGTTTTTCGTGTTCTGGGGGGTGACGCTGGCTTGTAGCGCGCTCACGGCTTTGCTCGCCATGAGCGCTGCAGACGTCAACAACTAGCGAGCGTGGTATCGCTCAGTTGCAGACTTTGGGGTTCACTATGTCTTTGAGGGCATCGGTGTTCAGGATGCGCACGTGACGTTGCTTGACCTCCACGACTCCGTCGTCCACGAACTTCGAGAAGGTGCGGCTCACGGTTTCGAGTTTCAAGCCCAAGTAACTGCCGATTTCTTCGCGCGTCATCCGCAGCACCAGTTCTGACTGCGAGAAGCCGCGGGCGTGCAGGCGTT
>DAINNP010000124.1:0-7054 GCA_036735785.1 Rhodoferax sp.
CTCCCCGTGAATAGATTGTTTGAGAGGCACAGCCCCCGATGACTGAATCCGAATTTCTGGCCCTGCAGGCGCAAGGCTACAACCGCATCCCCTTGAGCATCCAGGCCTTTGCGGACCTGGAAACCCCACTCTCCGTGTACCTCAAGCTCGCCCGCAATGCCGGGGAAGCCGAACCTGCTGCCAACAGCTTTTTGCTGGAGTCGGTGGTGGGTGGCGAGCGCTTTGGCCGCTACAGCTTTATCGGGCTGCCAGCGCGCACTCTGGTGCGAGCAAGTAACTTTGGCGCTGATGCCCGGACCGAAGTGGTCACCGATGGCGTGGTGGTGGAAACCTCGGCGCTCAACCCGCTCGACTTTATTGCGCAGTACCAGCAGCGTTTCAAAGTGGCGCTGCAGCCCGGCATGCCGCGTTTCTGCGGTGGTCTGGCGGGGTACTTTGGTTACGACGCCGTGCGCTATATCGAGAAAAAGTTGCAGCACAGCTGCCCGCCGGATGAGTTGGGCACGCCTGACATCCTGCTCTTGCAGTGCGAAGAGCTGGCGGTGATTGACAACTTGTCGGGCAAGCTGCACCTGATGGTGTACGTGGACCCGGCTTTGCCCGGCGCGTATGCCGCAGGCCAGGCGCGCTTGGCTGAGCTACGTGCCAAGCTGGCGCAGGCTGTGAGCGCGCCGGACATCAAGCCTTCCCAAAGTTTTGAAGCCCAGCGCGACTTCGCCAAGGCGGACTACATTGCCGCGGTGGAGCGAGCCAAAGAGCTGATTGCCGGTGGCGATTTCATGCAGGTGCAGGTGGGGCAGCGCATCAAGAAGCGCTACACCGCGTCGCCGCTGAGCCTGTACCGTGCCCTGCGCACCCTGAACCCCAGCCCGTACATGTATTTCTACAACTTCGGGGAGTTTCAGGTGGTGGGCGCTTCGCCGGAGATTTTGGTCCGACAAGAGCAAATCACCGTGGGCGACAAGCCCGGTACCAAAGTCACCATCCGCCCCCTGGCCGGCACCCGCCCGCGTGGTGCGACCCCTGAGCTGGACAAGGCGGCCGAGGTGGAGTTGATCAACGACCCCAAGGAGCGCGCCGAGCATGTGATGCTGATCGACTTGGCCCGCAATGACATTGGCCGCATCGCACAGATCGGCTCGGTCAAGGTGACGGACGCTTTCATCGTGGAGCGCTACAGCCATGTGATGCACATCGTGAGTAACGTCGAGGGCAACCTGAACGCGGGCATGACCAGCATGGACGTGCTCAAGGCGACCTTCCCGGCCGGCACGCTCACCGGCGCACCCAAGGTGCATGCCATGGAGGTGATTGACCAGCTGGAGCCGATCAAGCGCGGCATTTATGGCGGCGCCTGCGGCTACCTGAGTTATGCGGGCGACATGGATGTGGCCATCGCCATCCGTACCGGCATCATCAAGGACCAGGTGCTCTACGTGCAGGCTGCGGCCGGCGTGGTGGCCGACAGCGTGCCCGAGCTGGAATGGAAGGAAACCGAGGCCAAGGCCCGTGCGCTCTTGCGCGCGGCCGAGCTGGTGGAGGAGGGCCTGCAATGAGCCAACCCCAAGCCCAACACTGCAACACCATGGCCGAGGTGCGCAGCCACATCGACGCGCTGGACGAGCGCATCACCGCGCTGCTGGTGGAGCGCACCCACTACATGAGCCAGGCCGCCCGCATCAAGCAGGATGTGACCAAGGTGCATGACCAGGAGCGGATTGAATTCATTGCCGCCCGGGTGCGCCGTATGGCTACCGAGCTGGGTGGGCAGCCTGATGTGTTGGAAGCCGCCTACCGCGCCCTGATGGACGCTTCGATTGCATTTGAGCACCGGGAGTTTGCCCGTTTGCGCCAAGGAGAAACCGTATGAAACTCGTGATGATCGACAACTACGACTCGTTCACTTTCAACATCGTGCAGTACTTCGGTGAACTCGGTGCTGAGGTCGAGGTGTTCCGCAACGACGAGATCACCCTCGAAGGCATTGCCGCACGCGGCGCCGACCGACTGGTGATTTCGCCCGGCCCATGCTCACCCAACGAGGCAGGGATTTCGGTGCCCGCGATCCGCCATTTCATGGGCAAGCTGCCGATTCTGGGTGTGTGCCTGGGGCACCAGAGCATTGGCGCAGCCTTGGGTGGCAAGATCATCCGCGCGCAGGAGTTGATGCACGGCAAGACCAGTGTGATCACCACCACGCAAGAAGGCGTTTTCGCCGGCCTGCCCGAGAAGTTCACCGTCAACCGTTACCACTCGCTGGCGATTGAGCGTGCGAGCTGCCCGCAAGAGCTGGCGGTCACCGCGTGGACGGATGATGGCGAGATCATGGGGGTGCGCCACAAGAACCTGCCGCACGCGGTGCGCATGGAGGGGGTGCAGTTCCACCCCGAGAGCATCCTCACCGAGCATGGCCATGCCATGCTGAAGAACTTCCTGCAATAAACCGGTAGGCGGATAGCTATTGTTTTGATAGCTACTCGCGCATATTCCATAAGCGCCAGAGGCTCAAATGACTCCTATTGTTGACTTGCGTAGCGACACCGTGACCCGCCCGACCGCCGCCATGCGCGAAGCCATGTGGGCCGCGCCGGTGGGCGACGATGTGTTTGGCGATGACCCCAGTGTCAATGCGCTGCAGGACAAGCTGGCTGCCTTGCTCGGTTTCGAGGCGGCGCTGTTCATGCCCACCGGCACCCAAAGCAACCTGTGCGGCCTGATGGCGCATTGCGGCCGGGGGGACGAATACATCGTCGGTCAAATGGCCCACACCTACCGCTACGAGGGCGGTGGTGCTGCGGTGCTCGGCAGCATCCAGCCGCAGCCGCTCGCGCAAGATGCGGGCGGGCAAATGGCGCTGGCCGACATTGCGGCCGCGATCAAACCCGATGACTGCCACTTCGCCCGTACCCGCCTGCTGTGCCTGGAAAACACCTGGAACGGCAACCCCATGCCCGCGAGTTACCTTGAGCAGGCGACCGCACTGGCCGGGGAGCGCGGTCTCGCGGTGCACCTGGATGGCGCGCGCCTGTTCAATGCGGCGGTAGCTACCCGGCAAGCGGGTGAAACCGCCTTGGCGTCTGCCCGCCGGATAGCCGGTTACTTTGACAGCGTGTCGGTGTGCTTCAGCAAGGGCTTGGGCGCGCCTGTGGGCTCGGCATTGTGTGGCAGCCGCGAGCTGATCGCCCGTGCCCACCGCATCCGCAAGATGGCGGGTGGCGGCATGCGCCAAGCGGGTTTTCTGGCGGCGGCGGCCAGCTTTGCGCTGGACCACCATGTGGAGCGCTTGGCGGACGATCATGCGCTGGCACAGCGATTGGCCGCCGGCCTGCACGGGATCGACGGCTTGCAGGTGCGCTCGGCCAACACCAACATTGTGTTTGTGGACGTGGAGCAGGGCCGTGGCCCGGCCTTGCTGGCTCACCTGAAGCAGCGCGGCGTGCTGGCCACCGGGCTGATTGGTTTGCGCTTTGTGACCCACTTGGACGTGGACGCTGCAGGCATCGACCGCGCCATCGAAGCGGTGCGCAGTTTCTTTGCCCAGGCCGTGCCGTCCGCACCGGCTGCTGCGCTGCCCGGCGCCGCGGTCTACTAAGCGGAGGCGCGCGGGATGCTCGCAGAGCTGGGAATCGAGCACCTTGGTTTGTTTGTGCTGTCGGGCTGGTTGCTGAACCTGACCCCGGGCCCCGATGTGCTCTACATCGTGAGCAGCGCCCTGCGCAGCGGGGTGCGGGCAGGTATCGTGGCCGCGTTGGGGATCACGGCCGGTTGCTTTGTGCACATTGTGGCGGCCGGCTTGGGGGTGAGCGCGCTGATGGCGACCTCGGCCATGGCGTTCAGTGTGCTCAAGTGGGTGGGGGCGGCCTACTTGTTATACGTGGGTGTACGGCTGCTCCTGTCCAAGGCGCCGGATGCTATCAAAATAGAAGCGGGCAGCGCAGATTCTGTGAAGGCTGGAGGCCTAAAGTCTTTGTTTTTCAGAGGCTTTTGGACGAACGCACTCAACCCCAAAGTGGCGCTGTTCTTCCTGGCTTTTGTGCCGCAGTTCATTACGCCGGGCGCTACGCATCCCGCGGTGGCTTTTCTGGTGCTGGGGGTGCTGTTCAATCTCAACGCCATCCCGATCAATATCGGTTATGCCGTCCTGGCGGCTTGGGCCGCGCAGCGAACCGCTGCGATCCAGAGGGGCATGCATTGGCTGGACCGGCTGGCCGGCGCCTTGTTTGTCGGTTTCGGAATCAAATTGGCGCTGAGTGCAGCGCCCAAAGTCTAAGGAGTCTGTCATGCCGCACACCGTCAAAATCACCCCCCAAGAGGCCTTGCAGCGCACCATCGAACACCGTGAAATTTTTCACGACGAGATGCTGCACCTGATGCGCCAGATCATGTCCGGCGAGATGTCTCCCGTGATGATGGCAGCCATCATTACCGGCCTGCGCGTTAAAAAGGAAACCATCGGCGAAATTACTGCCGCCGCGCAGGTGATGCGCGAGTTTTCTACCAAGGTGGAGGTCGCGGACAAAACCAATCTGGTGGACATCGTGGGCACGGGCGGCGACGGCAGCCACACCTTCAACATTTCCACTTGCAGCATGTTTGTGGCCGCGGCGGCGGGTGCCAAGGTCAGCAAGCATGGCGGCCGTAGCGTGAGCAGCAAGAGCGGCAGCGCCGATGTGTTGGAGGCATTGGGCCTGAACATCAACCTCAAACCCGAGCAGATCGCCCAGTGCGTGGCGGAGCAGGGCATCGGCTTCATGTTCGCGCCAAACCACCATCCCGCCATGAAGAATGTGGCTCCAGTGCGCAAGGAAATGGGTGTGCGCACCATCTTCAACATCCTGGGCCCGCTGACCAACCCGGCCGGCGCCCCCAACATCCTCATGGGCGTGTTTCACGCCGATTTGGTGGGTATTCAGGTGCGCGCTTTGCAGCGCTTGGGCGCGGAACACGCTATCGTGGTCTACGGCCGTGATGGCATGGACGAGGTGAGCCTGGGCGCCGGCACACTGGTGGGTGAGCTCAAGAACGGCGAAATCCGCGAATACGAAATCCACCCCGAAGACTTCGGCATGGTCATGGCCAGCAACCGGGCCTTGAAGGTGGAAACCGCAGAGGACTCCAAAGCCATGTTGATGGGTGTGCTGAACAACCAAGGCGGGCCGGCCAAAGACATTGTGGTCTTGAACGCCGGTGTCGCACTTTATGCCGCCAATGTGGCGGAATCTATGGAAGCCGGTATCAAGCTTGCGCAAGCTGCTATCGAATCAGGAGCGGCGAAGGCGAAGCTGGATGCGCTGGTGGCCCTGAGTGCCCGGCTGGCGAACTAAACAACAGGAAACATCATGAGCGACATTCTCGACAAAATCGTAGCCGTCAAACACCAGGAAGTGGCGGCCGCTATCCGCCGTAAATCATTGGAGATCGTGCGAGCCGACGCGGAATCACGGGTGCTGACACGCGACTTCGTGGGTGCGCTGCGCAGCAAGATGTCGGCAGGCAAACCGGCGGTGATTGCCGAGGTGAAAAAGGCCAGTCCTTCCAAGGGCGTGATTCGGGAAGACTTCATTCCTGCGGACATTGCGCAGAGCTATGCCGAGCATGGCGCGGCGTGTTTGTCGGTACTGACCGATGTGCAGTTTTTTCAGGGCGAGGTGGACTATCTCAAGCAAGCGCGCGCCAGCTGCCAGTTGCCGGTATTGCGCAAAGATTTCATGGTCGACCCCTATCAAATTTATGAATCGCGCGCCATGGGCGCTGACGCCATCCTGCTGATTGCTGCGTGCCTGGACGATGCGCAAATGAAAGACCTGGAAGCAATTGCTCTCAGCCTCGATATGGCGGTGCTGGTGGAGGTCCATGACCAAGCCGAGTTGGAGCGCGCCTTGAAGCTCAAAACGCCGCTGTTGGGCATCAACAACCGCAATTTGAAAACGTTTGAGGTGACGCTGGACACCACGCTCGCCCTGCGGGCCATGGTGCCGGCGGACAAGCTCTTGGTGACCGAGAGCGGCATTCACACCCGGGACGATGTTTTGCGCATGGGCGCCGCCGGTGTGAACGCATTTCTGGTGGGCGAGGCGTTCATGCGGGCGCCAGAGCCCGGCGAGGCGCTGGAAGCGCTGTTCGGCTGACCCGCATGCAGTTTTCGCTGCTGCCGGATGACGGGGGCGGGCCCGCTTTTGCGAGCTCGCAATTGCAGTCTGCTGATCCCGGGCGGTGGCCGGTTCATCCGAGTTGGCAGGCTGTCACCGATCCATTTTTCTCTGGAGCGGTGGGCCAAGGGCTGCTCGCATTCCTCGGGCAGCGTTTGGCGGCAGGCGCGGTCATTTTTCCTCCGCAGCCGATGCGTGCCTTGGAGCTCACGCCGTTGAACTCCGTCAGAGTGGTCATCCTCGGGCAAGACCCCTACCATGGCCGCGGCCAAGCGGAAGGCCTTGCTTTTTCGGTGGCGCCCGGAGTCGCTGTGCCGCCTTCTTTGCGCAATATTTTCAAAGAGCTGGCGCGCGAGCCTCTCGCGCTCGATAGCTGCTTTCCCATCACGCAGGGCAGCCTGCTGTCGTGGGCAAATCGGGGTGTCTTGCTGCTCAACACCTGCTTGACGGTGGAGGAGGGGCAGCCCGCGAGCCATGCACGCCGCGGCTGGGAGACCCTCACGGATGCGGTCATCAGCGCGGTATCGGGTGCCCCGGGCCGTGTGATTTTCATGCTCTGGGGGGCGCATGCTCAAAGCAAGCGGGCGCTAATTGACGAAGGCCGTCACACGGTGCTGTGTGCGAATCACCCGTCTCCACTTTCTGCCTTGCGTCCACCCACGCCCTTCATCGGATGTGGCCATTTTTCCGAGGCCAACCGGATCTTGTCCGCAGAGTGATTCGTCCCGGACCCTGGGCGCCCAAGAACTATTTCAGTGCAATTTGCAAAAAAAACAGCGCGAAGGTGACGCAGTGGAATAAAGCTGGCATAATCCGGGGTTCACCGAAGGAGAGGTGGCCGAGTGGTTAATGGCAGCAGACTGTAAATCTGCCCTCTTACGAGTACGCTGGTTCGAATCCAGCCC
>DAINNP010000125.1:0-6926 GCA_036735785.1 Rhodoferax sp.
CCCGCCATCGTGCTGCCGTGGTAAGCATTGAGGCGGCTGATGATGACCTTGCGCTGGGGCTGCCCCAACAAATCCCAATAGCGACGCACCATGCGCACATTCGAATCGTTGCTTTCACTGCCGCTGGACGAATAAAAGACATGCTGAAAGCTGCGGTCGCCCACATCCGGAGCCAAGGATGCCAATTTGGCGGCCAACTGCACGGCGGGCACATTGGTCGTCTGGAAAAAGCTGTTGTAGTAAGGCAGCGTCATCATTTGTTGATGGGCTGCATCAGCCAGCTCGCGGCGCCCGTAGCCGGCATTCACACACCACAAGCCACTCATGCCGTCCAAGATGCGGTGACCTTCGGAATCCCACACATAAATACCATCCGCATGGCTGATAACCCGGGCACCCTGCCCTTGCAGGTCTTTAAAGTCGGTAAACGGATGCAAAAAGTGCGCGCTGTCGAGCGCCTGAATATGTGCGGTATCGATGGATGCGTTCATGGCAATTCAAATCAAAGGTGGGCGAAGGCGTTACACATGGAGCAACAAGTGCTCACGCTCCCACGGCGAAATCACCTTCATGAACTCGTCAAACTCCAGCTCCTTGATTTCTGAGTAGACAGTGACAAACTCTTTGCCCAAGACCTCATGCAAATCGGTTTCTTTGCGCAGCCAATCCAGCGCCTCCCCGAGGCTGCGTGGCAAGGCATATGGGGACAGATAGGCATCTCCCCGCATTTCCGGCTTGGGTTTGATTTTGTTTTTCAGGCCGAGGTAGCCACATGCCAGAGTCATGGCCATAGCCACGTAAGGGTTGGCATCCGCGCCTATCACCCGGTTTTCCACCCGGCGGGCGGCCGGCGAGGAAATGGGCGAACGGATACCAACGGTGCGGTTGTCATAGCCCCACTCGATATTGATAGGTGCCGCCGTGTTGCGAGACAGGCGCCGATAGCTGTTCACATACGGTGCCACCAACACCATGGCAGCCGGAATGTAGCGCTGCAATCCGCCGATGTAGTGCATAAAAGCTTCGGACGGCGTGCCATCTTCATTGCTGAACACATTTTTGCCCGACTCCGTATGCACCAAGCTCTGATGCACATGCATGGCACTGCCGGGTTCGCCTGCAATCGGCTTGGCCATAAAGGTGGCGTACATGTCATGGCGCAATGCAGCCTCGCGCACCGTGCGCTTGAAGAAAAACACCTCATCCGCCAAGCCCAGCGGCTTGTTGTGGAAGAAGTTGATCTCCATCTGCCCTGCCCCGACCTCGTGGATCAGCGTGTCCACGTTGAGCTCCATCTTGTCGGAGTAGTCGTAGATTTCCTCAAACAAGGGGTCGAACTCGTTCACCGCGTCGATGCTGTAGGCCTGACGGGAGGTCTCTGCCCGCCCGCTGCGGCCCACCGGGGCACGCAACAAGGTGTTGGGGTCGGTATTACGGGCCGTGAGGTAAAACTCCAACTCGGGAGCCACAATCGGCTGAAGCCCCTCCGCGGCGTACAGATCAAGGACCCGGCGCAAGACGCTGCGCGGTGCAAAAGGCACCAGCTTGCCTTCATGGTCAAAGCAGTCGTGAATGACCTGCGCAGTGGGATCCGTAGCCCACGGAACGATACGCACAGAGGACGGATCGGGCCTCAGCTGCATGTCTTTATCGGTGGGATCAATGACGTCGTAATACGGGCCACTTTCAGGAAACTCCCCGGTCACCCCCATGGCCACAATCGCTTGCGGAAGCCGCATGCCGCGGTCTTCGGTGAATTTGGCGCGTGGCAGGATTTTTCCGCGGGCGACTCCGGTCAAGTCGGGCACCAAACACTCCACCTCCGTAACCCGGCGCTCATTGAGCCATTGCTCCAGATCGTTGAAATTCATGTTTTTGTTTTCCGTCATGTTGTATCTCCTTGGGGTGCTGCACCGCCATCATGCCTGCAGTGCGGCGCTGTAGATCAAATCATTCTGGTGCAAAATTGGTTGCAAACCGGAGCCATTTGAAAGGCCTCCATGGTGCCACTTCAACCCCGTAGCAACCCCATGCTGTCAGAACTCATCCTCAGTGAAATGCACCAGCTCAGCAGCAAGGGGCAGATGCCGCTGCACCGCCAGCTGTATGAAGCCCTGCGCCGGGCGGTTCTGCAAGGCAAGCTCCATGCCGGAGACAAGCTCCCCTCCAGCCGGGAACTCACCCAGGATCTGAACTTGTCGCGCAATACGGTGGTGGCCGCCATCAACCAGCTGGTCACCGAGGGCTACCTCGTCAGCCGGGTGGGCAGTGGCACCTATGTCAACGAGCAATCACGCCCAGTGACGCGCCTCCAGCCAGCGCGGGAAGACAAGGGGTCCGGGCTGTCGAGCCGGGGAATTGCTGTGTCCACCCAATTCACCTCCGCCCAACTCGAAGTGCAGCCGTTTACCCCGGGTGTGGCCGACTTCAGCGCTTTTCCGGTGGCTCTATGGCAACGCCTGCAAAACAAGCACTGGCGCATGACCTACCCCGAGATGCTGGACTACTCGTACGGCGGTGGCCACACCCCTTTGAGGCGCGCAGTGGCCGACTACCTCCGGGTATCGCGCAGCGTGCCGGTCGACTTAGATCAAGTGCTGATCACCAATGGAACCCAGCAGTCCCTAGATTTGTGTGCCCACATGCTCGCAGACCACGGGCAATGCGTATGGATGGAGGATCCCGCCTACTGGGGCGCCGTCAAGGCTTTCACGGCCGCCGGTTTACAGCTTCACCCTGTTACGGTGGACCCACACGGAATGGCGCCCGGCCCACTGGACGACCAGCACCCGCCCCGGCTGATTTACACCACGCCCTCGCACCAGTACCCGACCGGTGCCGTCATGTCGCTCGCCCGACGGCAACAACTGCTTGCCTTGGGCCGGCAACACAACGCCTGGATCCTGGAGGACGACTACGACAGCGAGTTCCGTTTCAGCGGCCCTCCCCTCTCGTCCCTGGCCGGGCTCGATCACAGCGGCCGGGTGATTTATCTCGGGTCCTTTTCCAAGGTGCTCTATCCGGGCCTTAAGCTGGGGTATCTGGTCGTCCCCAAAACGGTGGCTGCTGCTTTCAAGCAAGCCCACTACGACCTCAACCGGCCGGGGCAACTCCCCCTGCAGGCAGCACTCGCGGAATTCATAGAGTTGGGCCATTTTGCGGCGGCCTTGCGCAAAGCGCGGCAAAGCTATGCCCAGCGCCGGAAATGCCTGCTGGACGCGCTTCAGCCCATATTGGGACCGAACGCGAGCATCAGTGGCGCTGAGCAGGGTTTGCACTTGTGCCTGCAACTTCCCACGGTGTTGGACGACGAAGCATTGGCCCGCCGGATCGGACAAGCCGGCATGGTGGTTCGCCCCCTGTCCGCCTACTGCCTCGCACGGCGCGACGCCAAAGGCCTCGTGATCGGCTACGGATACGCGACCTTGCAGGACATTGCGCACTGGGGCCCGCAGCTCGCCCGCTTGGTTGCTGGCGCGCTCAAAGATCTTTGAGCTGGTGATACGCCATGCCCAGCACCAAACTGGGCGTCCGCAACCAGCGCCCGCCCGGAAAGCTGAGATGCTGGATGCGCGCAAACACATCAAACCGCTCGGCCTGACCGGCAATGGCTTGGGCTACCAAACGCCCCGCCAAGCCGGTTAAGGCCACTCCGTGCCCGCTGAAGCCCTGCAGGTAATACACATTGCCATCGGTGCGGCCGAAGTCAGGCGCACGGTTCATGCTGATATCGACAAAGCCGCCCCACACAAACTCCAGGCGCGCCTTGGCGAGTTGCGGGAACACCCGGGTCATTCGCTGTTGCATGGTGGCCGCCAGATTACGCGGCGTGGCCGTGGAGTAGCTCACCCCGCCACCGAACAAGAGCCGGTGATCTGCACTCCGGCGGAAATAGTCCACCGCAAAATTGTTGTCGCACACCGCCGCGTTTGCGGGCAGCAAGCTGCTGGCTAGCGTTTCTGGCAGTGGCTCGGTACCCACCATGTAGGTGCCCACCGGCATGATGCGGCTGCGAATCTCCGGCGCCACCCGGGGGCCGAACTCCGGCAGGGTGCAATTGCCCGCCAGGACTGCAAAATCGGCTTGCACCTCACCGGTGGCTGTTTTGGCCGTCACCTTCGCCCCCCGCTCCAGCGCGGTCACCGGCGAGTACTCAAACACCTGCACCCCTGCCGCTAGCGCTGCACGCATGAGACCCAGGCCGTACTTCAAAGGATGCAAGTGCCCCGAGACGGGCTCCCACGTCGCGGCAACATAGCGCTCGCTTTGAATCTGCTCCTGCAGGCCAGCCCCCTCCAGCCAGCGGGTGCTGAACCCGTAGTCACGCTCCAGTGCTGCAGCATCGGCTTGCAGCGCACGCGCTTTGCGTGGGCGGTCGGCCACCGTCAGGTACCCGGTAGCCAGATCACATGCAATCTGGTGCTCTGCCACTCGTTCTTTGAGCAGGGCCACGGCTTCCAAAGACATGTCCCACACGCTCCGGGCGAGCGCTTTGCCACCCTGCTGCTCCAGCGGCTCCTGCCCACTGGCCACGCCCACGATAAATTGCCCACCATTGCGCCCCGACGCGCCGCTGACCACCCGATCCGCCTCCAGCAGCACGACCGAGTAGCCCGCTGCGCGCAAATCCAGCGCACAACACAAGCCGGCAAAACCACCACCCACCACCACCACATCCGCCCGGTGCGCGCCCGCCAGCGCCGCAGAGGCCGGGGGACGGGTCACACTCGCTTCGTAATAGCTGTTGCGATGGAGCTGGGTGTCGGACTTCAGCAAAGACATGGTTGCTGCGCCTTACTTGACCAATTTGGCGGCCTGCCCGCTCAGGTAAGTCCAGACAAATGTCGCCGCGGCATTGCTGGTGAGTTCAGCGTGGTCATACGCGGGGGCGACCTCGACACAGTCCATCCCGATGAACGACAGCGGCGCCAACTCCTCCAACAAGGTCAGCACTTGAGAGCTGCTCATGCCACCTGGCTCAGGGGTCCCGGTGCCGGGGGCGAATGCGGGGTCCAGGCAATCGATGTCCAGCGTCAAATACACCGGAGTGTCGCCGATACGCTCACGGATGGCCGCGACCACACCTGCCAGCCCATCGCCATCGCGCCCGCGCAGATCGCGGGCAGTAAAAATCAGTCCGCCCTGGTCCCGCACGTATTCCCGGGCGGCCCGGGTGCCACTGGATCGCAGCCCGATCTGGATGGTTTTTTCAGGCTGCACCAGTCCTTCTTGCAGCGCTTCGTAGGTCCAGGTGCCATGGCCTGAGGGCTCGCCAAAATGGTCCTCCCAGGTGTCACAGTGCGCATCAAAATGGATCAGCGCCACCGCACCATGACGGCGCTTGATCGCGCGCAGCAAAGGCAAGGTGACGGAATGGTCGCCCCCGAGGAACACGCAGTGATGTTGGGCCAACAGAGCGTCTGCCTGCGCCTCAATCACCGCCCGAACATTGACCAAGGGCGATGCATTCGGCAACGCGAGCTCTCCTGCGTCACCCAGCACATCAATCGGGCTCACCCCAAAAAACGGATGCAGCCCATCACACAACATCAACGATGCGCGCCGGATCTCTTGGGGGCCAAATCGTGCGCCTGGGCGGTTGGTCACTGCGCCGTCAAACGGGATGCCCGCAAGGGCAAACGGCTGGTGCTGAAGCGGCTCGCAAGCCAAAAAGCGATTGCTGTTGCTCGCGTAAGCGAAGGTACCTGCACCCATGAAGCATCCTTTGGTCAACAATTGGATTGATTGGAATGGGTGTGACCTTATCTGAGCGATCCCCCCCCGCATAGAGCCACTTGGCACCAGTCACTTGGTGTAGGCTCTTCGAGTCTTTGTCAGTCCGATTCACAGTGCACCCCATGAACACCACGCCCCGGCTCCTTTCCTACGCTTTGCTGGCCTCCAGCATGGCCCTCGTCGGCAGTTATGTCGCACTCTCCAAGCCGCTGGTGATGGTGCTCCCGGTGTTTTTGCTGGCGTGGCTGCGCTTTGGTATCGGTGGCTTGGCCACTATCCATTGGCTCAAGCGCCCCGCAGACGAAATGCCCATGAGCCCCGCTACCCGCAAATTTTTGTTCTTGGAGTCTTTTTTCGGGAACTTTCTGTTTTCGATCTGCATGTTGTACGGCGTCAGCATGACCACCGCGGTGTCTGCCGGCGTCATCATGGCGGCCATTCCGGCAGTGGTGGCGCTGATGAGCTGGATGTTTCTCAAGGAAAAAATCAGCGGCCGCACCTGGCTGGCTGTCGCGTGCAGCGCCTTGGGCATTGGCTTGCTCGCACTATCAAAAAGTGAGCACTCTGCGCACGGACCATCTGCGCCAAGCGGCGATTTGAATCAGAACAACCATCTTTTGGGCAACGCTCTGGTGTTTGCCGCAGTGCTCTGCGAAGCCGCCTATGCAGTAATTGCCAAAAAGCTCACCGGTGCCCTGACTCCCCGCCGCATCACCGCACTCATCAATTTGTGGGGCTTTGTACTGATAACGCCCTTGGGCGCCTATGTCGCCTGGTCGTTTGACTTCGGCGCAGTGACGGCAGGCTCCTGGCTGCTGCTGCTGTTTTACTCTTTGGCCGCCAGTGTCTGGACCGTGTGGCTGTGGATGAGCGGCCTGAAAAACGTGCCCGCTTCGCGCGCCGGGGTGTTCACCGTAATGCTGCCGATATCGGCCGCTGTGGTGGGCGTTTTGGTTCTGGGCGAACCACTGGGCGGCCTTCAGATGGTGGCGTTCGGCATCGCACTGTTAAGCGTTGTCCTGGCTACGCTGCCGGGGCGCGGCAGCGCACCCTCACACTAAGGGGCGGGGTGCGATCACCATGCCGTCCCGGTCGGCATACAACCAGTCACCCGGGCGCACCCACACGCCCTGCACCCGCACCGGGAGCTGCACCAAACCCTGTTGACGTTTTTCGGTAGGCAACGGCAT
>DAINNP010000126.1:0-6903 GCA_036735785.1 Rhodoferax sp.
ACTGAGAGCTGGCCTATTCCTTTGACGGTGTTGGTGTAAACCTTTGCTTGATAGGCATCCAGCTTGGCAGCGCAATCCAATTTGCGAACCGCATCTTGGTAATCGTCAAGAATCACAATGTTCATACCCAACATTGTGCCTTGTTGGCGTGCTGTCAAAGCGCTCAGCTGGCTACGTGATCTATGGCGCTTCAGTGGCAGCTAAGCGATCCAATTCGGCGCACACGTCTGCCATTCGTCCCGAGATCACCATTCTCCCTACGTGTGCTCTTGGTTGACCTTGTTCGACCAGTCGCACGATTCGTAATGGTCTGGTTTGTGCAGGTTTTGGAGCCCTGGCGCACGCTACGGTTGCGGTAGATGCTATCGAATTGATAGTGTTGGCAACCTTGGATGACGCCGCGAAGGGGCGTCTTGTGCTGGTAATGCAGCGCGACGTGGAAGGGGCAGAAAACCAGTGATGCGGAGCCCATTGGCTCAGGAGACTGAGTGCAAGCGTGCTAATGGTCATACGGTGCTCCTGTTCACATCAACATCGTGTTACGAATCAAGCCGACGGCAAGACCTTCGACTTCGAAAGGCTCACCAGGCTCCACCACGATGGTCTGGTAATCCGGGTTCTCTGCATGCAACTCGATCAGGTGCTTGTTGCGGCGAAAGCGCTTGACGGTGACTTCTTCGCCCAAGCGGGCCACGATGATCTGACCATTTTTTGCATCTTTGGTCGCCTGGACCGCCAGTAGGTCCCCATCCATGATGCCTGCATCGCGCATCGACATGCCGCGCACTTTCAGCAAGTAATCTGGTTGCCGCTGAAAGAGGCTGTTTTCTACGTAGTAGGTTTGGTCCACGTGTTCCTGCGCCAGGATCGGTGAGCCTGCGGCAACACGCCCGACCAAGGGCAGGGCTAGCTGGGCGAGGCCGGGCAGGGGGAGGGAGAACTGCTTGATGCGCGACTCTTGAATAGACCGAAGGGCGTCGCTTTTGAGGCGAATCCCGCGGGAAGTGCCGCTCACCAGCTCGATCACCCCTTTGCGGGCCAAGGCTTGCAGATGCTCTTCCGCTGCGTTGGCAGACTTGAAGCCCAACTCACTGGCGATTTCTGCCCGTGTGGGTGGCGCGCCTGTACGCGCAATGGCACTTTGAATCAGATCAAAAATCTGTTGTTGCCGGGCGGTGAGTTTAGGACTTTCGAGCATACTGACTCCTTGGTAACTGTAGAGGCTGTGTGTGCATACACACTGTTTTCTTATCCAGTAACTGTATTTTCAACCAGTTTTTTGAATTTGGCAAGGGCAGTGGAAATGGCAACAAAGCGAGTCGTTTTTTTGGGCACAGGTGGAACGATTGCAGGGCGCGCCGGCAATGCGGCCGATAACGTGGGGTACCGCGCCGGTGAGGTTCCTGTGGCGGATATCTTGGCCGCAATTGCCGGTATGCCTGAGCGACTTAAGGGAGTCGCGTTGGGCAGCGAACAGATTGCGCAAGTCGATAGCAAGGATATGGACTGGAGTGTTTGGCAATCACTGGCCCATGCGTGCCAACGCAACCTTCAAGACGAAGAGGTGGCGGGCATTGTCATAACCCATGGCACCGATACGATCGAGGAGACGGCGTACTTTTTGCAACTCGCGCTGGCCGATTGCCTTCATGGCAAGCCCGTGGTGCTGACGTGTGCCATGCGCCCAGCCAGCGCCTTGACACCCGATGGGCCGCAGAACGTCTTGGATGCGGTGTCTGTCGCCCTTCATCCCGCGGCCAGGGGGGTGATGGTCGTGTGTGCGGGAGCTGTGCATGCGGCCCAACATGTACAAAAAGCGCACACCTACCGCGTCGATGCCTTTGACTCCGGCGATGCAGGTCCCCTGGGTTGGGTGGAGGAGGGTGCTGTGCGTTGGACTTTCGCGCCCTATACTTCGTCCAGCTTGCTGGCTCAGCGTTTGCCTGCGTGGGTTGATGCCACTCCCCCCCGAGTGGAGGTGGTGATGAACTACGCAGGTGCCGGCGCGCACGTGATCCAAGCGGTGCTGAATGCCCGTGACACCGAGCCAGTGCCCTTGGCAGGCTTGGTGGTGGCGGGAACTGGCAATGGGACCGTGAACGAGGCCCTACAGGCCGCGCTGGTGCGCGCTGCAGGCTTGGGCGTGCAGGTTGTGCTGGCCAGTCGATGTGCGAGGGGTGGCGTGGTGCGCAGCGAAGCGCCGGGCACTGGCTTGCGCGTCTATCCCGGGCTTTCTGCAGTGAAGGCGCGCGTGCAATTAATGTGCGACCTACTGGCGTAAAAAAAGCCGCTGAAGCGGCTTTTTCGTGAGGTTTGCGGCCCTTATTTGGACAATGCTTCCAGCACCCGTGAGGTGATGTCGGACACATCGCCCATTCCGCTGATGGCACGGTAGCGGGGCGCGGTAGCGGGCTCGTTCTGCGCCCAGGTTGAGTAGTACTCCACCAGTGGACGGGTTTGGGCGCTGTAGACCTCCAGGCGCTTTTTGACTGTTTCTTCCTTGTCATCGTCCCGTTGGATCAAGGGCTCGCCGGTGACATCGTCCTGGCCTTCGGCTTTGGGCGGATTGAACTTCACGTGGTAGGTGCGTCCGGAGGCGGGGTGCGAGCGGCGACCGCTCATGCGCTCAATGATGGCCTCGAACGGTACGTCGATCTCCACCACATAGTCCAAAGCAACGCCCGCGGCCTTCATGGCGTCCGCCTGGGGGATGGTCCGCGGGAATCCGTCAAACAAGAAGCCGTTGGCGCAATCGGGCTGGGTCAGGCGCTCTTTCACCAGGTTGATGATGAGCTCGTCGCTGACCAGTCCGCCGGATGCCATGACCGCTTGGGCTTGCAGGCCCAAGGGTGTGCCGGCCTTCACGGCAGCACGCAGCATGTCGCCGGTAGAAATTTGGGGAATTCCGTACTTTTGGCAGATGAAAGTCGCTTGCGTACCTTTACCAGCGCCTGGTGCGCCCAACAGAATCAGTCTCATGAATACCTCGGATTGAAAGAAAAGCCAGCGCGTCTCCGTGGGCGCTTGCTTCAGCGCGCTTTTTATGGACGGGCAATTAGCCTTGGAGAATATCACGCCCTAACCGGTGCGGAACTTACAGCGCGCCACAGTATCGGGCGGTCAGTTGGCGAGGATGATGCGTCTTACGCGTTCAAGGTCTTCCGGGGTGTCAACACCGGGGCCTGGCGCTGTCTGGCTGACATGCACCGCGATGCGGTGACCATGCCACATGGCGCGGAGCTGCTCCAGGGCCTCGGTAACTTCTACGGGGGCTTGCGGCAGGGACGGAAAGGTCCGCAAGAAGCCTACCCGATAAGAGTAGATGCCGACGTGGCGCAGCGGCGCCGGGTCGGGCAGGGTGTGGATGCCCTGGGCAAATCCATCCCGCCACCAGGCGATCGGTGCGCGGCTGAAGTACATTGCCAATCCGGCGGCATCGGTGACCACTTTGACCACATTGGGGTTCGTAAAGTCCGCGACCTCATGGATGGGGTGTGCGGCGGTGCCCATCGTGGCAACCGGGTGGGTTTCCAGCAGGCTTGCAACCGCAGACACCAGCGAGGTGTCAATCAAGGGCTCATCCCCTTGCACATTGACCACAATATCGTCATCCGCCAGGCCCAAGAGGCTACAGGCTTCTGCCAGACGATCACTGCCCGAGGGGTGGTCGACCCGGGTGAGCAGGCACTCGATGCCATGCGCCTGGCAGGCACTCAGGATGCTGGCGTCGTCAGCCGCAACGACCACGCGCACGTCGGTCGATAACCCGGCCTTTACCCGTTCCGCAACGCGGACCACCATCGGTAGCCCACCGATGTCTACCAAGGGTTTGTTGGGCAGACGGGTGGAAGCCAGACGCGCCGGGATCAGCACTGTGTAGGCCATATCACCCCTCCAGTTCTGCGTCGCTCAATACCCGGGCTTCGTTCTCCAGCAACACCGGAATACCGTCCCGCACGGGGTAGGCAAGGCGAGCGCTCCGGGAAATCAGCTCTTGCTTATCGCGGTCGAATTCGAGGGGCCCTTTGGTGACGGGGCAAACCAGCAGTTCAATGAGTCGTGTGTCCATGGGGGAATGATACCGAGGCGTGGGTCATGTCTTGAAGCGCTGTGTCCAGCGCAGCCAGAAAATCAGGAGGCAAGGTTTGAATCAGTGGTACTGACCATGCGTCCGGCCAGTGCTGCCAGAGTTTGGTGGCGTCTTTTTCTGTGCAAATAAGCACTTTGCCCTCGTATTTATTGCGCGAGTAGCTATGAAAATCATAGTGATCCGGCAGAGCGTCGGTACTTGCCAGCGTGAGCCCTTGGGCGCGCAGCATGCTGAAAAAATTCTCGGGTTGGGCAATGCCTGCTACTGCATGCAACGGCAGCTGACTGCGCTGCAGCGAAGTCAGGGGCATTGTCTGCCCGGCGGCGTTGATGGCCGTGGTCGCCAAAGACCGCTGGGCCAAAAAACCCGGCAGGGTGTTGGTGCCGGTGTGGAGCGTCAATGTCCGGCTCTCGGCTTGACCTGCAGTGGCTACCAGCGCGCGTGGCCAGGCTTGGCGTAGCGGGCCCGCTGGCAACAGGCCACCGTTTCCGAGGCCGCGGGCATCAAACACGCAGATCTCGATATCCCGGCGCAGGCGGTAATGCTGCAATCCGTCGTCACACACCACGTGGGTCGTGCCGGGGTACAGGTCGAGCAAGCGGCGCCCGGCCGCCACGCGATCGCGGCCCACCACCACTGGCACGCCGCTTTTGCGGTGCATCAGCAAAGGCTCGTCGCCCACGAGCGCGGCCGGACTGTCTTGGGTGACAGGCGTTGGCTCCTGATGGCTTCCACCATAGCCCCGCGAAATAATGCCGGGCCGGTGCCCTTGCGCCAGTAGGTGGGCTACCACTCCGAGCACGGTGGGGGTTTTGCCTGCGCCACCCGCAATCACGTTACCCACCACGATCACCGGCACGGGCAGCGCGCTGCTCTGGAGCAGTCCTGCGCGGTAGGCGGCGCGTTGCAGGCCAGTGAGGGCGCCATAAATCAGGGAGATAGGGGTCAGGGCCCCACGCACCCATCCACCGGAAACCCAGGCCCGGGTGATGGCCGCCTGGACTGCGGGCAGCATGGTTTATTTGCCGCCGTTTCCGGAGGACTGGGTCGCGAAGGTGATCTGATTCATTCCCGAGCGGCGGGCGGCTTCCATGACAGTCACCACGGCTTGGTGCCGTGCACTTGCATCCGCACTGATGATGATGACAGTGTCTTTGCCCGCCTTTGCATTCTCGATGAGGGCCATGGAGAGGGCCTCTGTGCTGCGGCCTGCTACCACCTGTTTGTTGATGCTGTAGGCGCCATCTGCGCTGACCGCTACGATCAGTTCTTTGGGGTAATCGCGCTGCGCATCCGCATCCGCGACAGGCAACTTGAGTTGGAGCTCGGTGAACTTGCTGTAGGTGGTCGACAACATCAAGAAAATAAGGATCACCAACAACACGTCAATGAAGGGGATCAGGTTGATCTCAGGCTCTTCCTGATGGCGGCGCCGGAAGTTCATGGATGCGTCCTTCTTCACTTGCGCAGTGCTTTGAGGTGGCGCACCAGATGCTCAGAGCTCAGCTCCAGTGTCAGCAGATAGGCGTCGACCCGGCCCCGGAAATAGCGCCAAAAAATCAAAGCGGGGATGGCGACCACCAGGCCGAAGGCCGTGTTGTACAGCGCAATAGAGATGCCGTGGGCCAGTTGTGCCGGGTTGCCTCCGCCTGTGCTGCCGGGGGCTTGGGAGCCAAAAATTTCAATCATGCCGACCACGGTGCCAAACAAGCCCAACATGGGCGCGGCTGAGGCGATGGTGCCCAATGCACTCAAGTATTGTTCGAGCCGTTGGGCAACCAAGCGACCGCTACCTTCCATCGTGGCGCGAAGATCATCTTCGGTGCAATGCGGGTTTGCGTTCACAGCACGCAGTCCGGAGGCCAAAACCTGCCCCAGCGCAGAGTTCTTTTCGAGCTGCGCAACCACATCGGGGCCGGGGACCGTGCTTTTTGTCACGCTCAAGACTTCATCCAGCAGGCGGGGTGGCGCCACTTTGGCGGTCTTGAGGCTGATAAACCGCTCAATGACAATGGCCAGAGCCACAATGGAGCATGCAATCAGGGGCCAAATGGGCCAGCCGGCGGCTTGGATGATGGAAAACAAATGCAGATCTCCGCGCAGTTAAAAAGCTGGGGGATTATGGCCCACTGCCGGTTACCCAGTGGCGCGCGGGCGTCTCTGGAATCGTTTCAAACCGTTAGCCCCGCATGGGGCGTTTGCAAGAGGCATACTCCGCCCCAAAGGATTTGATACCGCATGATTTCCCCGCAATTTTTGGCAGTGTTTGCAGCATTGCAAGCCGGACAGCAGCATGATCAACCATGACGAGGCAGCGCCCCGCATCTGGCGGGTAGACGCGCTCTGCCGCGCGCTGGCAGACACCCTGAATGCCCGCTTCAACCCCGTGCGGGTGACTGGCGAGCTGTCTGGCTTTTCCAGGGCTGCGAGCGGCCATTGCTACTTTTCGCTCAAAGACCAAGATGCCCAGATCCGGTGTGCCATGTTTAAGCGCGCGGCCTCTCAGCTGGACTTTGCTCCCCGTGACGGCGAGTTGGTGGAGGTGTCGGGGCGCCTGGATATCTATGGCCCGCGCGGAGATCTGCAGCTGATTGTGGAGAGCATGCGCAAGCAAGGGCAGGGCAATCTATTTGAAGAGTTTGTTCGCCTCAAGAACCGGCTTGAATCCCGCGGCCTCTTTGCGCAGGAGCGCAAAAGAGCGCTTCCCCTGATGCCCCGCGGAATCGGCCTGATTACGTCTTTGGGGGCGGCTGCGCTGCATGATGTGGCCACCGCGCTGCGCCGACGTGTGCCGCATATTCCTGTGGTGCTGG
>DAINNP010000127.1:0-3421 GCA_036735785.1 Rhodoferax sp.
ACTGGATGTTTACCAAGTTTCTGGCCATCAGCTTGCCAGGTTTGACGCAAAGCGGATGGTTGTAATGGAAATCTGGAATCAACTTCTTCAAGGGTTTGCGACGGCGGGTACCCCCGTCAACCTGTTGTGGGCATTTGTGGGGTGTGCGCTGGGCACTGCGGTTGGCGTGTTGCCCGGCATCGGGCCTGCCACGGCGGTGGCGATGTTGCTGCCCATTACCACCCAGGTGGAGGCCACTGCCTCCATGATCTTTTTTGCCGGCATTTACTACGGCGCGATGTACGGTGGCTCCACCACCTCCATTTTGCTCAACACGCCGGGTGAGACCTCCAGCATGGTGACCGCCATGGAGGGCAACAAGATGGCCAAGAGCGGCCGCGCGGGTGCTGCGCTGGCAACAGCAGCTATCGGCTCGTTTGTGGCTGGCAGTATCGCCACGGTGGTCGTGACCCTGTTTGCGCCGCTGGTGGCGGAATACGCCGTCAAGCTCGGCCCGCCAGAGTATTTCTGTTTGATGCTGTTGGCGTTCACCACCGTCAGTGCGGTGTTGGGGCAGAGCACATTGCGCGGTTTGACCGCTTTGTTTGTGGGCTTGGCCATCGGCTTGATTGGCATGGACCAGATCACCGGCCAAACCCGCTACACCGGCAACATGCCCGAGTTGCTGGACGGCATTGAAATTGTGTTGGTGGCGGTTGGTCTGTTTGCGGTGGCTGAGGCCCTGCACTTTGTGCTCTTCGAGGGCAAGGTGGTCGAGACCGAAAACAAACTCAGCCGCGTCACCATGACAGCGCGGGATTGGAAGCGTTCGATCCCCGCCTGGATCCGTGGCGCTGCAATTGGCGCACCTTTTGGATGCATTCCTGCCGGCGGCACAGAGATTCCTACTTTCTTGAGTTACGCCACAGAAAAGAAACTCGCCAAAGGCGACGACCTGGCGGAGTTCGGTACCAAAGGTGCCATCGAAGGTGTGGCCGGCCCTGAGGCCGCCAACAACGCGACGGTGACCACTGCCTTGATCCCTTTGCTCACACTAGGCATTCCCGTGTCCAACACGACGGCCGTGTTGCTGGGCGCTTTCCAGAACTACGGTATCCAACCCGGGCCACAACTGTTTACCACCTCGTCTGCGCTGGTGTGGGCGTTGATCGCCTCGCTGTTCATCGGCAACGTCATGCTGCTGGTGCTGAATTTGCCGATGGTGGGCTTGTGGGTCAAGCTGCTGAAGGTGCCCAAGGCCCAGCTGTACGCCGGTATTCTGATTTTTGCCACCGTGGGCACTTACGGTATGCGCCAGAGCGCTTTTGACCTGGTGCTGCTTTACGTGGTGGGGGTCATGGGCTTGGTGATGCGCCGGTTCAATATCCCGACGGCACCGGTGATTGTGGGCATGATCCTCGGGCCTTTGGCAGAGGCGCAACTGCGCAATGCCATGTCCATTGGTGAAGGCAGTGCCATGATCTTCCTTCAGCGCCCCATGTCGGTGACATTGCTGGTGGTGGTGCTGAGTGTGTTGGTCTTGCCACGGGTGCTCAAGCACTTTCAAGGCAAGGCGCAGCGCTTGGCTTCGGCATAAAAAAGGGTGTTAGCCCAGATTTAATATGCGGGTGTAGCTATACTTTTGATAGCAAAAAAGGGGGCGCTTCGGCGCCCCTTTTTTTGTTGCGGCGGATGCTAATCTTCTCGTATGGCTAATTCAGTGATTTCATGGGTGCTGCGGCAGGGATTAGGCGTGGGTCTGCTCAGCCTCGGGGTGCTCTCATCGGCGCGGGCGGACACTGCGTTGGTGGCCGTGGCCGCCAATTTTTCCGGAACGGCGCAAACCATTGCCAGTGATTTCAAGCGGGTGAGCGGGCACACCGTGACCCTGGTGCCGGGTGCCACCGGCAAGCTATACGCCCAGATCAAGAACGGTGCGCCATACCAAGTGCTTTTATCCGCCGACGACGAAACGCCTTCGCGTCTGGTGCAGGAGGGTGCGGCCGTAGCGGCGAGCCAATTCACCTACGCTACCGGCCGATTGGTTTTATGGAGTCCGCAGCCCGGTGTTGTGGACGCGCAGGGCGCGGTGCTGGGTGCTGCTGGTTTGCGGGTGGCCATGGCCGACCCCAAAACCGCGCCCTATGGCGCTGCCGCCATGCAGGTGATGCAGCAGAGGGGGGTGTGGCAAGGCCTGCAAGGACGGCTGATTCAGGGTGAAAGCATCGCCCAGACCTACCAATTTGTCGCAAGTGGTAACGCGCCCATGGGGTTTGTCGCGCTGTCTCAGGTGATGCGGGATGGGCGTTTGGTAGAAGGCTCCGCGTGGCAGGTGCCCGCCCACTTGCACCAGGCTTTGCGGCAGGATGCGGTGCTCCTTAATCCTGGGCAAGGCCAGGCAGCCGCCCTGGCTTTTTTGGCCTATCTGCGCACTGAGCCTGCCCGCCGGGTGATGCGCGCGGTGGGCTATGAGTAGCAGCTTGTCCGTGGCTGCGTTTCCGCTGTCTGCGGACGATTTTTCGGCCATCCGGCTCACTTTGGAGCTGGCCAGTGTCACCACGCTTGTGTTGCTGTGTGTGGCTACCCCGTTGGCCTGGTGGCTGGCCCGGTCCGGCTCTTGGTGGAGTCGCGCTGTAGGGGCACTGGTGGCCATGCCTTTGGTGTTGCCGCCCACGGTGTTGGGTTTTTACCTGTTGGTGAGCTTGGGTCCACAGGGGTGGGGCGGTCAGTTCACCCAGTGGTTGGGTATCGGTTTGCTGCCATTCACTTTTGCGGGACTGGTGCTGGGCTCGGTGATTTACTCCCTGCCGTTTGCGGTGCAGCCATTGCAGAATGCGTTTGAAAGCTTGGGGCCGCGCCCGCTGGAGGTCGCCGCCACACTGCGGGCCTCTCCTTGGGATACCTTCTGGCATGTGGTCCTGCCGCTGTGCCGTCCCGGTGTGGTGAGTGCCGCTGTACTGAGCTTTGCCCACACGGTGGGCGAGTTTGGTGTGGTGTTGATGCTGGGGGGCAATATCCCCGAGAGCACCCGGGTGGTGTCCACCCAAATTTATGGCCATGTGGAGGCACTGGAATACACCCAGGCGCACTGGTTGTCGGGTGGCATGGTGCTGTTTTCTTTTGTGGTGTTGCTCGCGCTGGGGTGGCTCAACCCGCGTGGCAGCCGTTTGCGGACTTGAGCGCCATGGGCAACCGCATTTTCAACCGCATCCAATTGAATGTCTCCAAACCCGGCTTCAGCCTGGTGGTGGATATGGAGCTGCCGTCAAAGGGCATCACGGTTCTGTATGGGCCGTCGGGCTCAGGCAAAACGACAGTTCTGAGGTGCATCGCTGGTCTCGAGCGCTCGCCGCAAGCGCTGGTGCAGGTGGGCGGGCATACCTGGCAAGACGAGTCCGCAGGTGTTTTCTTGCCAACCTACCAGCGCTCCCTGGGGTGTGTG
>DAINNP010000127.1:3468-6879 GCA_036735785.1 Rhodoferax sp.
GGTAACTTGGAGTTCGCCCGCCGGCGCGCTACACCCCGAATGGATGGCAGCCCCTTGCTGACGCCTGAGTTCGCAATCCAGACCTTGGGCCTGTCCAAGCTTTTGCACCGGCGGACGACCGACCTCTCTGGTGGCGAGCGCCAGCGTGTGGCGATTGCACGGGCGCTGGCAACCAACCCGCAGATTTTGCTTTTGGACGAGCCCCTTGCGTCTCTGGACGAGGCCCGCCGGCGCGAGGTTTTGCCGTGGCTGGAGCAACTCGGCAGCGAGCTCCAAATTCCGATGGTGTATGTGTCGCACGCGACCGAGGAGGTCACCCGCCTGGCCGACACTCTGGTGGTTTTGGAGCAAGGGCGTGTCATAGCCATAGGCCCAGTAGATACCGTGCTGTCTCAAGTGGAGCCTGTGATCCGCCTCGGTGGCGAAACCGCCAGCTTGGTGACAGGGCGTGTGATATCCCACGACCCGCAGTGGCATTTGAGCGAAATTGCGTTTGATGGCGGCACCTTCTGGGTGCCTGATGCCAAGCTGCAAACCGGGCAGTGGGTGCGTTTGCGGGTGTTGGCTCGCGATGTCAGCATTGCAACCCAAGCCCCATCGGGAAGCAGCATTCAAAACACCGTGGCGTGCACCGTGGCGCAAATCCTGCCGGACCAGCAACCCGCCCAGGCCCTGGTGCGCTTGGATGTGAGCGGTACAGCGCTTTGGGCCCGCCTGACACGGCGCGCGGTGCAACAGCTGCAACTGCAGCCGGGCATGCACGTCTGGGCGCAAGTGAAAGCCATGGCGCTCACGCAGTAACGCAAACGGGTTGCAAATACTTGCAAATTTCACCCGTTCGGGTGATGACAGCGCCGGTGCGTCCGCCTAACCTGTGGGGTTGATTACTTGTCTCTCCCCCATGCCCGACGCGCCGCTTTTGTCCTCTGAGCCGACCCACGTCACCCTGCTGTTCCAAGCGCAGGCTGCCTTGACGCGCGGCGATGTGGACTTCAGCCAGACGCTCTCCAAAAGCGCACTGCTACATGCCCAGCGGCAGAACGACGCCGCGGGCCAGGCCCGCGCCCTGTTGTACCTTGCGCAGGGAGACCGTCAGCTATCGCACCTGCGCCGTGCCCGTGAGACGGCGGAGCGCGCCGCCCAGATGTTCCAAACCCACGGGGACGCCGCTGGCGAAGCTGAGGCCCTGACCACTTTAGCCAATGTGCTGAGCCTCATGGGCCACAGCGCCGATGGCTTGGAGGCCGCCATGCTGGCCTTGAAGCTCAGCCAGTCCAGCCCAGCCAGCCATCCGCTGGCAGAAGCTATGGCCTGCAACTACCTCGGGGTTGCCTATGCCTGCAGCCAGAGTTTTGACAATGCGGCCGAGTTGCTGGAGCGCTCAGTCCGGATGTTTGAAGCCCAGGGCCTGTGGGCTGAATCTTGCTTGCCGCGCTACCACCAGCGGTATGCCGAAATGCACCGCTGTTTTCTGGACCGGTATTACCACGGCACTTTTTTGTCGCTCGACCGGTTGACGCAGATTGCCGCGCTGCCCGAACAAGTCACCTCGCAACCCGGGAGTGTGCGTTCCTTGCTGTGCCCCTATCGCAAAACCCGCGCGCTGCTGGACCTGACACATGCATTTGAGCTGTGCTGGCAGGGCGATCTGGATGAGGCTAGCCGCAGGGCAGACACGATTTCGGCCAGCGTGGCCAAGGGCATGCGCCAACCGGCAGTGATTTTGCTGGAGATGTGGCTGAGGACCGAAATTGCATGGGCCGCCGAGGATTGGATGTCGGCCGAGGCCCATGCCCAGCGCTTGCTGCAATCTGCGGCGCGGGCTGAAAACGAGCATCTGCGGGCCACTGCGTATTTGTTGCTGATCCAGATCTACTCTGCCCAGGGCAAAGACCTCCAGGCACAAGCGCAGCAACGGCTCTGGAAAATGCAGGAAATGCACCTTCGCAAAGAGGCCTTGCACAGCCGCGAAGAGCGTGTGGAATGGCAAATGCGGGTGCGGGCAGACCGCCAAGCCAGCCGTCATTTGGAAGAAAAAACGCGCCATTTGGAGCGCTTGGCCATGCAAGATGCCCTGACCGGCCTGTACAACCGCCGGTACCTAGAGCAAATCGTGCCGGCTTTGCTAAGCGATGCCACTGAGCGCCAGCGTGCCCCTGCCTTGGTGTTTGTCGATATCGACCACTTCAAGCAAATCAACGATCGCTTTTCCCATTTGGTGGGTGACGAGGTGCTCAGGACCGTGGGGCGGATTCTGAGTGGCTTTGTGCGGGAAGGCGATGTGTCCGTCCGCCTCGGGGGCGATGAGTTTGTGGTCCTCTTCAGCCACGTGGAGGCGCAGAGCAGCACCTCGGTGGTCGCGCGTATCCACAAAGCGGTGAACGAATTTGACTGGCACAGTGTGCACCCGGGGCTGAGCGTCTCAGCCAGCGCCGGGCTTGCACTGGCGGATAGCCAAGACACCCTCGCCAGTTGGCTCCACCGCTGCGATCTGCAGATGTACGTCGAGAAAGACTCCCGCTACCAAGACCTCGCTTGAGGTGCGGCAGCGCGCGTTGGTCTAGCTTTTGGCAGCCGCCATCAGTGCCGCGAAGCCCACGAAAACGCCGCCAGTCAGGCGGTTAAAAGCGCGCATCACCGTGGCACGGCGCAAGTAGGTCGCGAGCTGCTTTCCACTGGCTGCATACACAAAGTACCAAGCGACTTCGACGACCGCAAAAGTCCCCAGCAGAATCGCGAACTGGGTGAGTTGCGCCGCTTCAGGGTTCAGAAATTGGGGGAAGAAAGCAGCCGCAAACAAAATGGCTTTGGGGTTGCTGGCCGCGACCAATGCGCCCTGGCGGTAATGGCTCCAAAGGCTGGTGCCGGCGCTGACTGCTGGGGTTTTGGCGTCATTTGCGGTGTCTTCCGCATCTTTTACCGGCGAGCGCCAGCATTGCACGCCCAGGTAGGCCAGATAAGCCGCGCCTGCCAAACGCAGCGTGTCAAACACGGCCGGGAATGCCTGCAACAGCGCACCTAAACCTGCGGCAGAGAGCCCCAGCATCAACATCAAAGAGGTCATGCATCCCGCCATGTTGACGATGGCTGCGCGCATGCCTTCACGGGCGCTGGTGCTCATGACCAACAGCATATTCGGGCCGGGCGTGCCCGACACCACAAACGTCATCATGACAAACAACCACCAAGTGTGAAGCGACATATCAGTTTCCAGAGTCAATAGTGGGGTGGCAGATCGTCACGCAGATTCCGCGCAACACCGGCATCCGGCGTCTGCTGCTTGAGGTGGGTCACCTCCCGGATCAACAGCTCAATTTGCGCTTGTTGGCGGATGATGATGCTGTCGAGCTGGTCCACCGTGTCTTCGAGGTAGCTGGCCTTGATCTCCAGATCATGGAGGCGTTGTTCATT
>DAINNP010000128.1:0-4232 GCA_036735785.1 Rhodoferax sp.
TGGTGCAAGCTGAACATGAAGAAGCCGGTTGTCGGCTTTATTGCAGGCGTGACCGCGCCTCCCGGCAAGCGCATGGGCCACGCCGGTGCCTTGATTTCTGGTGGTGCGGATACTGCAGACGCGAAGCTGGCTGTCATGGAAGAGTGCGGTTTCAAAGTGACCCGTAATCCTTCTGAGATGGCAAAGCTGTTGAAGGCCTTGCTGAAATAAGCGCATTAGAACTGCTGCTATCCAAGCGCAGGGAATACACAAAGGCCCGGTCTAAGAACCGGGCTTTTTTACGTCTAGGGACTTTCGTGTGTTTCTTATAGAAAGCGCCCCTGGGCAAGTAAACATCAGACACTCTAAAATTTGAACTAATGATGCGTCGCTCTATCTTTGTAGACATTGCGATGCGCAGCGCGATTCCATTAAAGTGGCAAGTCTGACCGTCGTCTGATGTCGAAATCTAACCAACCATGATGTACCAATTCCACGCCCAAACGGATCCAGGCCGATGCCGCGAAAACAATGAAGACTCCGTGGCGTTCGACGAGCATGCCTTGGTTGTTGTCCTGGCGGATGGGATGGGGGGCTACAACGCAGGTGAAATTGCCAGCGGCATGGCGACCGCTTTTATCAAAGCGGAGCTGAGCCGCTGGTTGTCAGAGGCTGGTGCTACAGCGCAGATGAAGGACATTCGTCGGGCCATGGAAATTTGCGTGGATAACGCCAATATCGCCATTTACAACTCCGCCAACGCGAATCCCTCATTTGCTGGGATGGGAACCACGTTGGTTCTCGGGGTGATCAAGGATGGGAGACTGCTGGTCGGTCATATTGGTGACTCGCGGTGCTATCGCATCCGGCAGGGTCATTTGGAACAGATTACCAAAGACCATTCTTTGTTGCAGGAGCAGATGGATGCGGGATTGATTTCGCCAGAGCAAGCAGCAGGCTCCCCCATCAAGAACCTTGTAACAAGAGCACTTGGCGTCGAACAGGGAGTGATGCTGGAGGTCAATGAATTCAGTATCGAACCTGGCGATGTGTATCTAATGTGCTCAGATGGGCTTTCAGATATGGTGTCTGATGAAGTAATCGTTAGAATTGCGGCTGAGGACCTGCGTCTGGAGCCCCTTGCAGAGCATTTAATCTTGGCTGCCAATGAGTGTGGCGGCCGTGACAATATTTCTGTTTTGTTGGTTGCTGCAGGGGAAGCAGTTGAAAAAAAAGGCTTTATAGCCAAGCTGCTCGGGAAATAAAGTCGAAACGCTTTCAAAAAAGCAACTACAGGAAAAGGAGTCGATCATGCCGAAAATGATCGTATCGATCGATGAGGTCGTGATCAAAGAAGTTCAAATTACTAAAGATCGGACAACTTTGGGGCGCAGGCCTTACAACGACATCGTGATCGATAACCTGGCTGTAAGTGGTGAACATGCTGTTATTTTGATGGCGGGGCAAGATATTTTCCTTGAAGACCTCAACAGCACCAATGGCACTTATGTGAATGGCAAGGCGGTTAAAAAACAGCAACTCCGCCACGGCGATGGTGTTGAGATCGGCAAATACAAGATCAAATATATGGCGGACGGTGTTGCCGATAGTTTTGACAAAACGATGGTGGTGCCAGCTCGTCCATCTGCGATCACTACCCAACCCTTGAACTCGGGTTTTGCTACGGTTGCAGGTGACTCCCTAGGGCTCGGCGCATTTCACGCTGCTATCAAAGTGCTTTCCGGCGCTGCGTCCGGACGGGAGGTGCCCCTTACGAAAGTGGTCACTACGATTGGGAAGCCGGGTGTTGCGGTTGCCGCGATTACCCGCCGCCAACAAGGTTTCGTGGTGCACCATGTGGAGGGCGCTGGCAATCCAACCTTGAACGGTGCTCCTATCGGGGCGGCACCGCTGCCTTTGAAAAATGGAGATTTGGTGGAGTTGGCAGGAACGCAGATGCAATTCATATTGCACTAGATCTTTTCGTACTAAAGCCCTCTTGCGCGTGACAACGTTGGAACGGTGAATTCTATTTACCGGCATCGAGCCCGTATTGCGGTCACTTTGGTGCCTTTTGTTTTTGCGCTGCTTCATCTTTTAGGTGCGCTTGAACTCGGTGCGCTTCACAGGTTGGACAACCTCATTTATGACGCGCGGCTCCGGGCCTTCATGCCTCGGACTTTGGATAGTCGCATCGTCATCGTAGATGTTGATGAAAAAAGCTTGGCCCAGATAGGTCGCTGGCCATGGAGCCGGGATGTGCTCGCTGACTTGGTCGATCAGTTGTTTGACAAACACGCTATAGGTCTTCTTGGTATTGACGTTGTTCTTGCAGAATCTGACACCAGTTCGGGGCTTCAGCATTTGCGCTCGTTGGCTGCGAACGAGCTTAAAGCCGATGCGGCTTTTGCTGCGCAAGTGGATCGCCTTGCGCCCCGCCTAGACTTTGACGCGAGGTTTGCGGCGGCTTTGGTGAACAGGCCGGTGGTCCTTGGCTATTTCTTCTCTCATGGACCCGCATTTCGTTCGGGTGGGGCGCTTCCCGATGCGGTTTTTAAAGAGACCGATCTCGATGGACATTCTCTGATGGCGCCTGAGTGGTCGGCGTTCGGCACCAACCTCTCCTTGTTCTCTCAGGCAGCACCACGAGCGGGTCACACCAACTCGTTTACCGATCCGGACGGCGTCGTCCGCTCCTTGCCGTTGGTTGCACGCTATGGGGACGCGTTTTACGAATCCCTCTCCTTGGCCATGTTTCGGGCGGTCACGGGAGCACCCCAAGTGAGACCCTCTTTCTCCAACGAAGCCGTCGTATCCAAGGCTTACCGTGGCTTGGAGGGTTTGGTGCTCACGAAGGATGGGCGGAGTCTTGCGTTGCCTGTGGATCATCGTGGTGGCGCACTTATTTCGTTCCGGGGCCCTGGCGGGCCGTCAGGTGGCTCATATCGTTATGTTTCTGCGGTGGACGTGTTAAACGGCACGCTCCCGGTGGGCGCGCTCCAAAACAAAATCGTGCTGCTTGGTACAACCGCATTGGGTTTGTTTGATATGCGAGTGACCCCAGTGGGAGAAAGCTACCCCGGGGTTGAAACACACGCGAGTGTTTTGTCTTCCATGTTGGATGGACGCTTGAAAGTAAAGCCTGATTACGCGCTCGGCTACGAGTTCATAGTCCTGCTAGGAGCGGGACTTATTTTTGCCATCTGCCTGCCTCGGCTTTCGGCATTCAAGGCAGTGCTTTTAAGCTCCGGAATGCTTGTGCTATTGAGTGTGTCCAATTTCTGGCTTTACGAGGAGCTTGGATTGGCACTTCCTTTGGCGACGTCGTTAGCGATGACCACGACAGCCTTTGCGCTGAACATGAGCTACGGATATTTTGTGGAAAGTCGTTCAAAGAGAGAGTTGGCCAATCTGTTTGGGACCTATGTCCCCCCAGAGTTAGTGAACGAAATGGTTCGGGATCCAGACAGCTACACCATGCAGGCTACTAGCCGTGAATTGACGGTCATGTTTTGCGATATGCGTGGCTTTACAAGGATCTCCGAGACTATGGAGCCCATCCAATTGCAGTCCATGCTGACAGATGTATTCACTCGTATTACCGCCATCATCAGGGCTAATAAAGGCACGATTGACAAGTACATGGGCGATTGCGTCATGGCGTTTTGGGGGGCGCCCGTCGAGGTGGTTGATCATGCTGCGCTGGCAGTAAAGTGCGCTCTCGAAATTGAGCAAATGCTCCACTCGCTGAATGCAGAGCACCATGCTCAAGGATTACCCGAGATAGGGGTTGGCATTGGTATCAATACGGGGCTGATGTGTGTAGGCGACATGGGCTCTGATATGCGGCGTAGCTATACCGTGATTGGCGATGCGGTCAATCTGGCTTCCCGTTTGGAAGGACTGACCAAAGTTTATGGCGTCGGCATCATCGTGAGTGAAACTACCAAAGCGCTCATCCCCGTGCGGGTTTGGCAAGAGTTGGACAAGGTGCGCGTGAAAGGCAAAGAACAATCCACACGTATTTGGACTCCCAGGGTGCCGTCGCCTACTCCGGATGCAGCTGACGACACAGAGTTGCGGTTATGGCAAGAGTTTCTGGGGTATTACCGCTCGCAATCTTGGAGCGCTGCTGAGAGCAAGTTGTTGAACTTGTTGGACATTGCCGGTAACAAACCTCTGTACATCTATTACTCTGACCGAACTGCAAGCTTGAAAATGCTACCGTTGGATCCGAAATGGGATGGCAGCAC
>DAINNP010000128.1:4332-6860 GCA_036735785.1 Rhodoferax sp.
GCAACTCGAGCAAATCATGCTCGAAACCAGCCAAGAGATATGCAAACTGCTCAATGCGGATCGACTCACCTTGTACGCAGTAGCGGATGATGGTGTTTCTATCGTTTCAAAGATAAAGACCGGTCTCAATACAAGCAAGGAATTGAAGCTACCAATATCGCCGCAAAGTCTTGCCGGCTACGCGGCCTATAGTAGGACGATCCTCAATCTGCCGGATGTCTATAACGAAGAGGCGCTGCGCAAGATCCACCCGTCCCTCAACTTCTTGAAAGAAGTCGACAAGCGCTCTGGCTACCGAACCAAGCAAATGATGGTTGCGCCAATCCTCGACGGTAACGTTTTGCATGGCGTTCTGCAGGTCATCAATAGCAAGAGCGACGAACCCTTCGGAGAGTTAGAGCTTGATGGAGTGACAGAGCTCTGCAAAACCCTTGCCACCGCCATCCGACAACGGGTGGCCACCCAAGAGAATCAGCCCCGACGTGAGCGTACTCGCTATGACAGTTTAGTGAATGCCGGTTTGTTGTCGGATATCGATCTTCAACAACTTGCACAAGAAGCACGCGACGAAGGTGAACCGCTTGAGCAGCTCATCATCAGTCGCACCGGTTTGCTGCCAAGCCAGGTTGGCGCCGGTTTGGCGCAGTTTTTCGGAGTGGTCTATGAGCCGCGCAGCAGCGCTCGCATTCGTTCGGAAGCATTACACGGGCCGCTAAAACGTGAGTTTCTTGAGGAGCAGGGCTGGGTTCCTCTGGAGGAGTCGCCTGAAGGTTTGGTGATCATGTGTCTTGACCCCGAAGCGGTAAAAGGCTCGAGAGTGGTGCCACAAGTTTTTCCGCGGATTAGCAAGTTTGCGTACCGGGTGACAACACAGATCGAGTTTGTCGAGACGCTTTCGCAATTATTTGGGGCGACTGCGGACTCCAGCACTATTGATCAATTACTCGCCGATATGGACGGTGGGCCTATTGAAGATTCCGGTAATGATGAGTCACTAGAGTCTGCCGCTGCAGACAATGAGCTGGTGAAGTTCGTCAACAAAGTCATTATTGATGCCTATCACCAGAAGGTCTCAGATATACACATCGAGCCCATGCCGGGGAAATTTAAAACCGGTATCCGCTTTCGGATCGACGGAAGTCTAGTCCCTTACGTCGAGGTACCCGCCCACTTTCGCCAGGCGATGGTCACACGCCTAAAAATCATGTGTGACCTTGACATATCGGAGCGTCGAAAGCCGCAAGACGGGAAAATAAAGTTTAAAAAGTACGGCCCACTAGATATTGAGTTACGTGTCGCAACTATTCCGTCAGCAGGTGGGGTCGAGGATGTGGTGATGCGGATATTGGCTGCAGGTGAACCAATACCGTTGGAAAAACTGGGGTTGACTGCGCACAATAAGACCAGACTAGAGGCAACAGTCAGCAAGCCGTATGGTTTGTTCTACGTCTGCGGGCCAACAGGTTCGGGCAAGACCACAACGCTGCACTCCATATTGAAATTTCTCAACACGCCAGATACCAAAATTTGGACTGCAGAGGATCCTGTAGAAATTACGCAAAAAGGTCTGCGCCAAGTCCAAATTAACAAGAAAGCCGGAATCGACTTTGCGCTGGTGATGCGGGCTTTTCTCCGTGCGGATCCAGACATCATCATGGTCGGCGAATCGCGAGATAAAGAAACAGTGTCCATGGGCGTAGAAGCCTCGTTGACCGGCCACATGGTGTTCTCCACCCTTCACACCAACTCTGCGCCCGAATCCATCACCCGCCTTTTAGATATGGGCATGGACCCCTTCAATTTTGCGGATGCCTTGCTAGGCATCTTGGCTCAACGACTTGCCAAAAAGCTGTGCGATTGCAAGGCGGCGTATGTGCCGACTGACGATGAATTGCGTTTGTTTTGTAAAGAGTACGCCGAAGAGTTGCGGAACACGGATGCGTGGAAAAGCGATTACGAAGCTGAGACCCAGAAACTCATTCAGCAGTGGAAGACTGCGTACAGTGACGGCGGGCCCTTAAAGCTGTACAAAGCCGTCGGCTGCGAGAAGTGCAACAAAACCGGCTACAAAGGGCGGGTAGGTCTGCATGAGCTGATGGTCGCAGACGACCATCTCAAGAAGCTCATCCAAGAGCGTGCGCGAGTGGCGGAACTATTCGCGAGCGCAGTCCAAGGGGGGATGCGCACTTTAAAGATGGATGGAATGGAAAAAATCTTGATGGGCCTCACGGATCTCAAGATGGTGAGGCAAGTGTGTATCAAGTGACGGAAGTGACAATCTTGTCACTCGATGCACCCAGTCTCTATCGGCGCGAGCAAAAGTGTCACCTTGGCAATATGTTTTGAGTATTTGTTCACAGAATCAGACCCTTGGCGGCTTGGCATGAAAGCTGCTGATACTTAAGCCTCTTTTCTCAAACTGGAGTTTTTATGAAGCGTTCCATTCAAAAAGGTTTTACCTTGATCGAACTGATGATCGTCGTGGCGATTATTGGTATTTTGGCTGCGGTGGCTTTGCCTGCTTATCA
>DAINNP010000129.1:0-6849 GCA_036735785.1 Rhodoferax sp.
GCCTTCACGGAGGAGGAACCGCCCTGGATCACGGTGGTGACGTCGTCAAAGTAGCCAACACCCACTTCTTGCTGGTGAGACACGAAGGTGTAACCCTTTTCACGTGCGGCAAATTCAGGCTCTTGCACCATTTCGGTGTAGTGCTTCATGCCTTCGCCTTGGGCGTAAGCGTGGGCGAACTGGAAGGTATTGAACCAGTTGATGTGAATGCCGGCCAAGGTGATGAACTGGTACTTGTAACCCAGTGCAGACAGGTCTTCCTGGAAGGACGCGATCTGGCTGTCGCTGAGGTTCTTCTTCCAGTTGAAAGAAGGCGAGCAGTTGTAAGACAGCAACTTGCCGGGGCATGCCGCATGAACCGCTTGGGCGAATTCACGGGCAAAGCCGATGTCAGGCACGCCGGTTTCGCACCACACGAGATCCGCGTAGGGTGCGTAGGCGACGCCGCGGCTGATGGACTGCTCCAAGCCGTTTTTGACACGGTAGAAGCCTTCTTGCGTACGCTCACCGGTGATGAACGGCTTGTCGTTTTCGTCGTAATCGCTGGTGATCAGGTTGGCAGCTTCTGCGTCCGTACGCGCCAGAATGATCGTGGGCACACCCATGGTGTCCGCTGCAAAACGCGCGGCGATCAGCTTCTCGATGGCTTCGCGGGTAGGCACCAGAACCTTGCCCCCCATGTGACCGCACTTCTTCACAGCCGCCAATTGATCTTCGAAGTGCACACCGGCTGCACCCGATGCAATCATGTTCTTCATCAGCTCAAATGCGTTCAACACGCCGCCAAAGCCTGCTTCAGCATCCGCCACGATCGGCAAGAAGAAATCGATGAACTCTTTGTCGCCGGGGTTGATACCGCGACCCCACTGGATTTCGTCAGCGCGCTTGAAGGTGTTGTTGATGCGACGCACCATGGTCGGCACCGAATCGTAAGCGTACAAGGACTGGTCGGGGTACATCGTTTCGGATGTGTTGCCGTCAGCAGCCACTTGCCAACCAGACAGGTACACGGCCTCCAAGCCAGCTTTGGCTTGCTGCATAGCTTGACCTGCAGAGATGGCACCAAAAGCATTCACGTAGCCCTTCTTGGCGCCACCGTTGACTTTTTCCCACAATTTTTCGGCACCGCGCTGAGCCAAGGTGTATTCAGGCTGCACGCTGCCACGCAAGCGAACCACGTCTGCAGCGGAGTAACCGCGCTTGACACCCTTCCAGCGGGGATTGGTCGCCCAGTCTTTTTCCAGGGCTGCGATTTGCTGTTCGCGGCTCAATTGTTCTTTGATGGATTGCGGCATGTGAACACTCCTAGGTTAATTGAATGATTCGGCAGCCATGACGCTGTCGATGAGTGAATTCTAAGTCTTATATAAGACAGAAGTCCAATCTTATGTCTTATATAAGACATAAATTTTCTCATTAAAAATCAATGACTTAACTGAGATGTACTGCAATATGAAATGACTTCATACGATCTGAAAATCAAACAAGTCGAATCAAGCAGGGGGTTTCCACATTGCGACATTGAAATGTAAGTCGCAAAATATCGCAGAACACAACACGCCGTTAATACGCATCCGCGTAACGATTTAACTCCCAATCACTGACAGCTTGATGAAACTCGCTCCACTCCTGCCGCTTGACGGCAAGAAACTGCTCGACGAACTCATGACCCAATGCCTCAGCCAAAACGGTGTCATTCGCCAAGCAGCCAAGTACATCAATCAAGGTACGCGGATGCACTGGTACTACTCGCCAAACGCTTGTAACTGTTGACCGTAGGAGCGCAGATCGCCGAAAGCGCATCTGCGTGTGCCAGCAAACCGGCCGCAAACTGTTGCCCCAAAGTACTCAGACCCGAAGCGTCCTGCTCACTACTGAACACCGCCTCCCCCTGTGCATTGGTGATGCTCACATGAAAATGCAAGCCACTGCTGGGTGCATGCGCCGGTGGCTTATCGACTACAAGTCGTACGACGGCTTAGGCAACTGGTCGTCACCATCGGCAATCACCCAACGGTCATTTTGCTTTTGAAGCAAAAAGAACTCTGGCTCTATACCAACCCACGTGGTCCAACCGCGCGAGCACGTCTTCAGCGGAACACCACCGGCATACCCATCACAGACGGCGTGCGCCACTCCGGGCATGAAAGGCAAAGGGCGTATGGTTTCCGGAATGATGCGTCCGTAGTACTCGCTACGCGGACCAAAACGAGGCAAACCCGTACCCCAGATGCTAGGGCCGGCGAAGCCAGCGCCGACCTCCACCCACTCCTTCAAGTTCGCCACAGGAACCAACTTGCCTTTGGCGACCCCGTGGATATCTGTGAACTGAGCTAGTAGCGAATGAATGCCTTGCGCTTGCAAGGCCCCAATCAGCGCCGGGTAATCATGCATAAAAACCCCTATGGCGCTCACCCATCAAGCGGATGGCGCTACAAAAACAATAGCAAATCAACAGCCTTTAAGCGGTGGGCGACTGCAGTACACCTGTCACAGCCCTTGAGGCTGCAGCAATCTCACGCTCACGTTTACGCGTCTGGCGTGCCACCCAGATGCTGTAGCCCACAATCACGGTGGTTACCGTGACGATCAACAAGGTGGCGGCTGCATAGATCGTCGGGTTGATACCGCGGCGGGCATAACCGAAGATGACCTGAGGCAAGGTATTCACCCCCGGACCCGACAGAAACTCTGAGATCACCACATCGTCAAACGACAAAGTAAAGCTCAGCAAAAAGGCCGCCAAAATGCCTTGGGCGATGTTGGGAAGCGTGACCAGAAAGAACACCTCATGAGGTCGTGCACCCAAGTCCATGGCGGCCTCTTCCAGCGAACGGTTCACTTCCAGCAGACGGGACTGAATCACCACCATCCCATAGGCCATTCCCAACAGGGTGTGGCCCAAAATAATGGTGAACATGCCGCGTTCGGGCCAACCGAACACATTTTGGGCGCCGACCATCAACAACAAGAGTGACAAACCAATCACCACCTCAGGCATCACCAAAGGTGCATTGACCATGCCGGAGAAGGCGGTACGGCCGAGAAAGCGGCGGTATCGCACCAGTACAAATGCGGCAAAAGTGCCCAATACAGCAGACAGCACGCCTGTGACCAGTGCCACTTGTATGGACAGCCAAAAGCCTTCAACGATCTTTGTGTCCCGCGTCAGGGCTTCGTACCAGCGAAGGGAGAATCCCGTGAAGTTGGCATCCTGACGGGTGCTGTTAAACGAGAACACCACCATAAACAACAGCGGCATGTAGAGGAACAGATACACCAAAGCCAACCAGGCTTTGCCGAAATGCTTTTCTATCCAGGCTTTCATGGCGATCCTTAATGCTTGGGCTCAGCGGCTTCGCCGGTGTAGCGGTAGTACAGGGCCAAAGGCACCACAATCAGGCCAATCATCACAACGGCCAACGCGCTGGCCCGGGGCCAGTTGTTGCTGGTGAACATCTCATCCCAGACCACCCTGCCAATCATGATGTTCTCTGGCCCACCCAAGAGCGAGGGAATCACAAATTCACCGACCGAAGGGATGAAGACCAACATGAAACCGGCCACGATGCCCGCTTTGGACAATGGCACCGTCACCAACCAAAATGCTTTGAACGGCGAGGTTCCCAAGTCGTAGGCCGCCTCCAGAAGACGGAAATCCATCTTCACCAAGTTGGCGTAAAGCGGCAAGATCATGAAGGGCAGGTAGACATAGGTCATGCCGACCAACATCGACACATTGGTGTAGAGCATCTGCACCGGCTCCGACGTCAGCCCCACCGCCATCAGCAGTTGGTTGATGACCCCCTGATCCGCCAAGATCCCTTTCCATGCGTAGACCCGCAGCAAAAAGGATGTCCAAAACGGCAACATCACCATCATCAACAGCGCGGGCCGCACACTCGGCTTGGCACGGGCGATGAAATACGCAAACGGGTAGCCAATCAACAGACACAGCACCGCCGTGCACAGCGCATACCAGATGGAGCGCAGATAGGCCTCAATGTAGAGCGTCTGGAAAAGCGCCCCACCCTCTCCGGTGCGGAAGATGGACCAGTAATTCTCGTACTTCAACTTCAACAGGCCCGTTCCCGAATCCCAGATCGGCTTGAACGGGTTGATGTCATTGCCCATGTCTACAAAGCTGATGTAGACCAGAATCAGAAAAGGCAGCAAAAAGAAAATCAGCAACCAACTGAATGGCACACCGATCACGAATCGGCGTCCGGGGGACGGCAGAGAGTTCGTGGACATAAGCGACCTCAATCCCGCAACACGATGCCGGAACGATCACCCCACCAGAAAAACACATCGTCCTCCCAGGTGATATCGCTCAGGTCCTGGCGCGAGGTGTTGGCCTCGGTGATCTTGACCCGGGTTCCGTCCGTTGCGACCACGATGAAGGTGTTGTACGAGCCGAAATAAGCGATCTCTTTCACCTTCCCGGTAAACACATTCACATTAACAGCCGGGCGCGTCTTGCTGATTTCGATTTTTTCAGGCCGCACAGCGATGCCCACCGGCATGTTGAGCGTGCCACTCACCCCATGGCCGACTTGTATCTCACCGATACCGGTCACTGCGGCACAGCGGTCGACTTCGTCTACGCTGAGTCGGCCTTCAAACACATTCACATTGCCAATAAAACCGGCCACAAAACGGTTGGCAGGATGTTCATAGACTTCTTCAGGCGTCCCCACTTGCAGGACACGGCCTTTGCTCATCACCGCAATCCGGCTTGCCATGGTCATCGCTTCCTCTTGGTCATGGGTCACCATGACACACGTAACGCCCACCTTTTCGATGATGTTGACCAACTCGAATTGGGTTTGCTCCCGCAGTTTTTTGTCGAGCGCACCCAAGGGTTCATCCAACAACAAAAGTTTAGGCCGCTTGGCCAAGCTGCGTGCTAATGCCACCCGCTGCTGCTGCCCGCCGGAGAGCTGATGGGGCTTGCGCTTGGCATAAGCGCCCAACTGGACCAAATCCAGCATCTCGCCCACACGTTGCTTGATTTCATCTTTGGGAAGGCCTTCCCGCTTCAAACCGAAAGCGACGTTCTCCCAGATATCCAGATGGGGAAACAACGCGTAGCTCTGAAACATCATGTTGATCGGCCGGTCATAGGGTGCCAACTTGGCCACGTCCTGCCCACCAAGCAAGATGCGCCCCGAGGTAGGCGACTCAAAACCAGCCAACATGCGCAGCAAGGTCGATTTGCCACAGCCCGAGCTCCCTAAGAGGGCGAAAATTTCACCTTGAGCAATGGTTAGCGAAACTTCGTCGACAGCAACCGCTTCGTCAAAACGCTTTACCAGTTTCTCGGTGACAAGATATCCCACTTTGTCGGGTTGCACTGCCATGTGATTGACCTTTGATGATGTCTCTAGATGCAAAAAGGGCTGTTTATACCGGGGGTACAAACAGCCCTGAGGTACGTCGAATACGGGGCTTACTTACCTTTTTTGAACGCGTTGTAGGCGTTCGCCATCGATTCACGCGCTTCATTGGTGAAGCTGCTTGGTGGAATCATTTTGGAGAAGTAATCTGCCTCAACAAAAATGCTCTTGTTGGCAGTCATCTCTGGTTTGATTTTTTCCACCGAAGCCTTGTTGCCGGTGTTGTAGTTCATCTCATTGGTCATGGATGCACCGCTCTCAGCGCGGAGATAGAAGTCAATGAATGCGTGGGCATTGTTAGGGTGCTTGGCATCCTTGGTCAGTCCCATCGCATCAATAAAAATCAGAGCGCCTGTGCTGGGCAACATCGCTTCGATCACGTCCTTGGAGCCGTTCTCCTTGGCACGGACTGCTGCAATGTTGATGTCGCCAGCCCAGCCGATGGATGCACAAGCCTTGCCGCCCGCGAGATCGTCAATCATGGTGGAGCTGAACAAACGCACGTCTTTGCGGACTTTCGCCAACATGGCGCCTGCTTCTTTGTAGTCATCGGCGCTGTTGGAATACGCGTCTTTACCGATGTAATGCAAAGCTACCGGCAGAATTTCAGTGGGCGAATCGAGGTAGGCAATACCGCACGACTTCAATTTGGCGGTGTATTTGGGGTTGAATACCAGATCCCACGCGTTTTCGGGCATGGGCATGCCTCCCAAAGCTTTCTCGACTTTGGTCTTGTTAATGCCCACGGTGGTAAAGCTCCAAGCCCAAGGTACGAGGTGCTTGTTATCCGGATCTGCCTTGGTCATGGTGGCCATCAGGGCTGGGTCCAGATTGGCCAAGTTTTTGATCTTTGATTTGTCCAGGGGCTGCAGCAAGCCGCCTTCAATTTGTGGCTTGGCGAAAACGGTGCCGGGCACCACCAAGTCGTATCCTGTGTTGCCTGCCACCAGTTTTGCATGCAGCGCTTCGTTGGTCTCAAAGGTGTCGTAGTTGACCTTGATACCGGTTTCTTTCTCAAAGGCGGCAATCATTCCCTCCGGAATATAGTCCGGCCAGTTGTAAATATTCAATACCTTTTCTTCGGTGTTCACCGCCTCAGCCGGGGCACTCGCCACAGGCGCAGGTGTTGCGGCAGCCGCGGGTGCTTCCTCTTTTTTGCCGCATGCGGCCAAAACCAGCGCAGAGAGCGCAAACGTGCAAAGGTACTTATTCATGGTGAGCTGATTCCCGTAGAAATGAAGGTGTTGAACTACGAACGACTAGCCTGACTCAAGCAATATTCAGACCAAAAAAGATTATAGAAGTGCTATGCCAGCCCTTTGGCCCTCAGCTCCGCGTGGGTAAGGTTCAATGCCAAATAAATCAAGCGCATCATTTCATCCATGTCAGCGCGGGACATGGTCAGCGGCGGGGCAATGATCATCCGGTCACCGACTGCGCGCATCACCAA
>DAINNP010000130.1:0-5578 GCA_036735785.1 Rhodoferax sp.
GATTACAGCCGAGTTACGATTTTGCCCACATTTACGATCGCCACCCGAGAGAGCCGATTGGCACTTTGGCAGGCTGAACATGTTCAGTCTTTATTAGAAAAAAACGGGTCAACGGTGGCCCTCTTGGGGATGACCACCAAAGGCGATCAGATCCTCGATCGCTCGCTCAGCAAAGTCGGTGGTAAGGGGCTGTTCGTTAAAGAGCTGGAGGTCGCCCTCGAAGAGGGTCGTGCCGACCTTGCAGTCCATTCCCTCAAAGATGTGCCGATGGAGCTGCCCGAAGGCTTTGTGCTGGCCTGCGTGATGGAGCGAGAAGACCCCCGCGATGCGTGGGTGTCGAGCACCTACGCCAGTGTTCTGGATCTGCCAACCGGAGCTGTCGTCGGGACCTCGAGTTTGCGACGTGTGGCCCTGTTGCGCGCCATGCGCCCCGATCTGAAGATTGAGCCTTTGCGTGGCAACCTCGACACCCGATTGCGCAAGCTCGACGAAGGCCTGTACGACGGCATCGTTCTGGCGGCAGCCGGCCTGAAGCGCTTGGGTTTGGAGGCGCGTATTCGCGCGGTCTTTGAGCCTGAGCAGATGTTGCCTGCCGCCGGGCAGGGTGCCTTGGGTATCGAGATCCGGAGCGACCGTGCCGATGTGGCCAGCGCCTTGCAGCACTTGGTGCACACCCCCACTTGGCTGGCGGTGTCCGCCGAGCGGGCGGTGAGCCGCATGATGGGCGGGAGTTGCTCGATGCCCTTGGCGGCGTATGCCCAGTTTGATGGTGAGGAATTGCGTATCCGGGCGGCTTGGGGCGATGCCGATGGCGTCCAGCCTGTGGTGTACGCGCACGCCAGTGGCCGTGTGGCCGACACCGCGTCGGCCATCGCGTTGGGTGAACAGGTCGCGCTTGCATTGCAAGAAGGCGTGCGGGCGCAAACCGCCTAAGGCCGCGATGCGCGTAGTCATCACCCGGCCTCAATCGGAAGCTGCCCCGTGGCTCAAGGCACTTGCGGACGCCGGCTATCAGGCCGAATCCTTGCCCTTGATTGATATTCAAGCTGCGGAAGCAGTTGCGCCGCTCAGCGCGGCATGGGAGCGCTTGGGCAGCTTCGATGCCGCGATGTTTGTCAGCCGTAATGCGGTGCACTATTTCTTCGAACAAAAAACAATGGAGGCGCCCGTATTTACTGCGGAGTCAGCTATCAAAACAAGAGCATTTGTGACGGGGCCCGGCAGCTACTCTGCGCTGCTGAAAGTCGGCGCCCAAGCAGCATGCATTGATGCGCCGGACCATGAAAGCGGCCAGTTCGACTCCGAGGCCTTGTGGGACGTGGTGTCTGCTCGAGTGGTGCCCGGTTACCGCGTGCTGGTGGTTCGCGGCACCACGGTGGATGCAGGCGCCAGCGATGAAGGGTTTGGTCGGGATTGGTTTGCCCGCCAGGTGAAAAGCGCCGGAGGCGAGGTCGAGTTCGTCGTTGCCTACCAGCGACAACGCCCAGTGTGGGATGCTGACGCACTGGCGTTTGCCAAGCGCGCCGCCGCAGATGGCACAGTATGGGTGTTCAGCAGCTCGGAAGCGGTGCGCAATTTGCAGGCCTGTTGCCCGGACGAGGATTGGAGCCGGGCCAAAGCCGTGGTGACCCACGCCCGGATTGAAGCCGCCGCCTTGGAGGCTGGTTTTGGGCAGGTTTTGCAGGCGAAACCTGTGCTGGGCGCACTGTTGGCCTCGATAGAATCCCTGCAATGAACTCTGAAGCCCCCGAGCCTATTGCCAAGGATGCCGCACCTGCGGTTGGAGTGACTCCGATCGCGAAGCTGGCGGAGCCCCATCGTTGGTTAGGGGTCGTCGCCCTGGTGGCAGCTGCCGGCGCAATCGGCAGCGGGATGTTGTGGCAGAAGCTGGGCCATGTTCAGGTGCAGTTGGCCCGCCAGACGGCGGATTCCGGCGCGCAAGCCGGCGAAGCGCGGAGCACCGCCAAGCAGGCGCAAGAGCTCGCGATTGAAACCGCCGCCAAAATTGCCGTGCTGGATGCGCGCTTGAGCGAGGTGACACTGCAGCGCACGCAACTTGAAGAGCTGATCCAAAGCCTCTCGCGCTCACGCGACGAGAACCTGGTGGTCGACATGGAGTCGGGCTTGCGCCTGGCTCAGCAACAGGCCCAGCTCACCGGGAGTGTCGAGCCTTTGTTGACGGCGCTGAAGTCCGCGGAACAGCGGGTCAACCGTGCCGCGCAGCCCCGCCTGGCGCCGATCCAACGCGCTATTGCCAAAGACATTGCACGTATCAAAAACACTGCGCTCTCAGACACCCCGGCCATGCTGCTCAAGCTGGACGAGTTGGTGTCTTTGGCGGACGAGATTCCGGTCAGCAATGCACTTCCGTCGGCTAAAACTCCGCCGGTTTTGGAACGTCAGGCCCAAGAGTCTTTGCCGGGTTGGTGGGGGCGTGTCGGTGTCGTGATCCGTGACGAAGTACGGGGCCTGGTGCGGGTGAGCAAGATCGACAGCCCGGATGCTGCCTTGTTGTCCCCGGAGCAAGCGTTCTTCGTGCGCGAAAACTTCAAGCTGAAGGTGCTGAACGCGCGCTTGGGTTTGCTGGCTCGCCAAACCGAAGCTGCCCGTGCCGATTTGTCTGCGGCCTCTGGCTCGCTGACCCGGTTTTTTGATGGCTCGTCCCGCAAAACACAGGCGGCCCAGGCTGCCTTGCAGGTGCTGCAGTCTCAAATGCGCACCCTCGAGGTGCCGCGGGTGGACGACACCTTGGCCGCCTTGGCTACGGCAGCGGCGGGGCGCTGATCATGCGGTTTGCGCTTTGGTTGATCGCCCTGTTTTGCGTGGCTGTGGTGTCTGCACTTTTCGCAGGAAATAACCATGGCACGGTCACCTTGTTCTGGCCGCCTCACCGTATCGACGTATCGCTGAACCTCGTGTTGCTCGGCCTGGCGCTGCTTTTTGTGACCTTGCATCTGGCCTTGCGTGCCCTGTCGGGTTTGTTCAGCATTCCGCAGCAGGCCCGTCGCTGGCGGCTCTCCTACAAAGAGCGGAGCATTTACTCCGGCCTGCTCGACACCATTTCCCATTTGGTGGCGGGCCGGTTTGTGCGGGCCCGCAAAGCCGCGGAGGTGGTGGTGGCGATTGAAGATGCGATGCTGGCAAGTGGCGATGCCTTGCCGGATGCCGCGCGCTTGCGCACATTGGCGCACCTGCTGGCTGCCGAGAGTGCCCATGCCCTGCAAGACCGAAGCCTTCGTGAGGCGCACTTTGAAAACGCGCTGGCAGAGGCCAGCAGCAAAGAGGCTGGAGACTTGCGGGATGGAGTTCAGTTGCGTGCAGCGCGCTGGGCTCTGGAAGATCGTGATTCAGCCGGTGCCGTGCGCTGGCTGGAGCAACTGCCCGTTGGCACGGCTCGGCGCACCATTGCGCTGCGCTTGCGCTTCAAAGCAGCGCGCCAAGCCCGAAATACCCGCGTGGCGCTGGATGCAGCCAGAGTGCTGACCAAACACCGGGCATTCTCGGACGTGGCGGGAGCCGGCATCGTGCGTGGGCTGGCCCTTGAGTTGCTGCGCAACGCGCATGATGCTGCGCAGCTTGCGCAGGCGTGGGCGTCTTTGGAGTTGTCCGAGCGACAGCAGCCGGACGTGGCGCTGGAGGCTGCGCAACGCCTGCTTGGCGTGCAGGGTGACTCGGCATTGGCGCGTCTCTGGGTGTTGCCCCTGTGGGAGTCGCAAGGCCATAGCTTGACCACCGATCAACGGGTACGGCTGACCTGTATTCTGGAAGCCAGTTTCGGTGCCAGCGATGCCTTGCCGGACGCTGCGTGGCTTGCCCGCATCGAGCAGGCGCAAATGGCGTTGCCTGGTGACCCCTTGTTGCAATACCTGGCCGGCGTGATGTGTGTTCGCTTGTCGCTCTGGGGCAAAGCGCAGGCTTTGTTGAAGCAGTCCATCCCGCTGCTCAAGGATGCCGGTTTGAAGCGTCGGGCCTTGTTGGCCTTGGCCGATCTGGCCGAACACCGCATGGACACCAAAGCGGCGGCAGAGGCTTACAAAGCGGCTGCAAGGGCGTAAACCCATGGTGACGCCGCAAGGCGTTGGGGCTATTATGGTTTCATGGCCTCACTTATTGAACACCTCATCAAGCTCACGGACCATCGCGACCGCGATCTGCTGGAGCTCACCCTCTCCAAAGCTCTGATTGACCTGGTGCCCATCCAGCGGGTGCTGGTATCCAAGGTCGTCAGTGAAGAGGGCGTCAAGCGCTGGATGGATGTCACCGTGCTCGATGCGCGCGGTGGTGGCAAGGTGGTAGATCCGTTGCGCGTGGACTTTCAAACCCTGCCTTTGCTGGAAGACAACCGGGACCGTTTGCATTGCATCCAACGCCGCGAACGGGTCGAAATTGCCTGGGCGGGCGAGGATGGACCGCGAATTACCTATTTGCCGCTATTTGCTGATCCGGTGGCCGATGTGGAGGGTGTACTGGAAATCCATTCGGCCAGTGCGCTGCTCGACGACCAACTCATGGTGATTGCGGATGTGTCGCGTGTTTTTCGCAATATGTACCGGCTGCTGGCCTACAGCGATCGGGATGCATTGACGGGTCTGCTCAACCGCAAGTCTCTGGATGACACCTTTTACAGCGCCGTCCTTGAAGAGTTGGGCGAGATGCAGGACGCGGCAGCCGAGGCCCGTCAGATCGTGTTGGCAGCGGGGCAGGAGCGCCGGCACCGGGTGCCTCCTAACTATTGGCTGGGCACCATCTGTGTAGATAACTTCGGCACGATCAACGACCATCATGGGCACCTGATCGCGGAGGAGGTGCTGTTGCTGGTCGCGCGCATCATGAACAACACCTTTCGCACCTACGATCGTTTGTACCGCTTCGGGGGGGAGCAGTTCGCGGTGCTGATGCATTGCCCCGATGAGGCCTTGGTGCTGGCTGCATTTGAGCGGTTTCGGGCCAATATCGAGAAATTCAACTTCCCACAGGTGGGGCACTTGACGATTTGCGGTGGTTTCACCCGGGTGATGCCTGATGATTCGCCAAACACTGCCCTGGAGCGCGCAGAGCGCGCGGTTGACTATGGGCAGCACCATGGCCGGAACAAGGTGTTCAGCCATGCGGAACTCGTGCGCAAAGGCTTTTTTGCCGAGGCCTTGAAAATCGGCGCAGTGGATATTTTTTAGTGAGATCGTGCCGGTAATCTGGTATTAAAAAAGGGCACCTTGGTGCCCTTTTTTAATGAACAGTCACCGCGCATGGCGGTGACTTCACTTGCCGTTCAAGCCGTTTGATCGTTCTCAAACGGGAGCTTCATGTCACGCAGATCGCGACGGGTCTCGACCAACACCAAGGGGCGGTCGTCAAGCTCCACCGGAGCAGGCCGCTCGCGGGGGACATGCACTGGCTTAGGTTCGGCGGCAATCGCAGCTTGCACGGCTGCGATTTTGTCTGCATCCGAGTTCACCCATTGCAGGCCAGAGCTGTTGGCCACTTCCACCAAGGCGGCGGTCGGCAGGCTGTAGCCTGCCACTTTGGGCATGCGGCCGGCGGGCACCGCTTCCGCTACCGGGGCGGGCGCTGGAGCTAC
>DAINNP010000130.1:5678-6807 GCA_036735785.1 Rhodoferax sp.
CTTCGCCAGTAGCGACAGCTTCAGCGACTTCGTTGCCGGTGGCTTCAGTCAAGGCTGCTTGTGGCGCTTGACCTTCGTCCTGGCGTGGCGCCCGGTCGTTGCGGCGTCCACGGCCACGGCCATTGCGGCCTTCGCGTGGTTCGCGTCCTTCAGCGCTTGGGTCTACTGCGGGCACTGCGCCTTCTGTCAGCGCTTGGGGCGCTGCGACTTCGCTGGTGGGCTCAGTAGCGCGTGCATCTGTGCGGTCGCCGTTGCGCGGTCCACGGTTGCCGCGTTCGTTGCGGTTGCCGCGCTCCTGGCGGCCTTCGCGGGGCTGCTGTTGGCTACCTTGGTCGGCTTGGACGCTGACATCCGTGTTGCCCGACTTGGCTTGTTCGGCTTCCATGCGATCTTGACGGGGCGCTTGGTTGCGCTCGCCGCGCTCGTTACGGCTACCCCGTTCGCCACGCTCAGGGCGTGCATTGCGGTCACCACGCTCATTGCGGTTGCCACGTTCGCTGCGCTCGCCACGGTTATCCGGGCGGGCATCGGTACGCGTTTCGCCACGACCTTCGGCATTGCGCTCGCCACGCTGGTTGCGACCACCGTTACGACTGCCGTCGCGGCCTGGACGGGCTTCGCGCTTCTCTTCCGTCTTGACCGGAGCCGGGGCCACAGGGGCTGGAGCGGCAGCGGGAGCTGCAAACAAAGACTTGAGCCAAGCAAAAAAGCCTTTAGGTGCCGGGGCCGCTGCAGCGGGCGCTGCTACCACTTTGACGGGTTCTGGCTTAGGAGGCGCGATCGGTGCGGGGGCATCAGGCAACACACCCTTGATCACAGGCGTTTGCTTGTTAGTCGGCTCTTGGGAGCGACGGGTCACGCCGGTGCCTTCTTCCATGTCGTCAGCCATCTTGTAGCTGGCTTCGATGTGGTCGAGGCGTGGGTCGTCGTGCTTCAAGCGTTCGAGCTTGTAGTTGGGCGTTTCCAGGGTCTTGTTGGGCACCATCAAGACGTTGATGCGCTGCTTCAACTCGATCTTGGCGATTTCGGTCCGTTTTTCGTTCAACAGGAACGAAGCCACTTCCACAGGCACCTGGCACAGCACGGAGGCCGTGTTGTCCTTGAGGGACTCTTCCTGGATGATGCGCAG
>DAINNP010000131.1:0-2440 GCA_036735785.1 Rhodoferax sp.
GCAAACGAGGTGTGGCGGCCGCCCGAACTGTCGAACGGCGACTTGCGCACCAAGCGGTGCACACCAGTTTCGGTGCGCAGGTGGCCAAAAGCGTATTCACCTTCGATCTTGATGGTGGCGCCCTTGATGCCGGCGGTGTCGCCGTCGGTGATGTCTTCCACCGTGGCGGTGAAGCCTTTGCGTTCCGCGTATTTCAGGTACTGGCGCAGCAACATGCTGGCCCAGTCGCAGGCCTCGGTACCACCGGCACCGGCCTGGATGTCCAGGAAGCAGGGCAGGGGATCGGCCGGGTTGTTAAACATGCGGCGGAATTCCAAGCCTTCGATGGTTTCTGCCAACTTGGTGGTTTCGGCCTCGATCGTGAGTAGGCCGGCCTCATCACCGTCCTCTTTGCTCATCTCGAACAATTCGGTGTTGTCGGAGAGGTTGCCACTCAAATCATCCAGCGTAACAACTACGCCGTCGAGCAGCTTCTTCTCTTTGCCCAATTCTTGGGCTTTTTTGGGGTCATTCCAGACCGCTGGGTCCTCTAGCGAGGCATTGACAGTGCGCAGGCGCTCGGCTTTGGCATCGTAGTCAAAGATACCCCCTGAGTTCCTGGGTCCTGCTTGTCAGGTCTGCCAGTGTGGTGCCGATGAGGTTGATGCGTTCTGCTTCCATGATGCGGGTCCTGCTTGCTGTGTATATGGTTAACCCGCTATTTTAGTTGCCATCACCCCTTGGGAGTTTCGCTGGCGAAGGTGACCACGTGGTCGACCTCCGGGCGGATGCCGATCCACTCGCCGATCCGGTGGTCATGGTGGCTGGGGACATGGGCCATGACCGTCTCGCCAGTGCGCAATTCGAGGGTGTAGAGGAACTCGTTACCGCGGAACGCCTTGTTCACAATCCGGGCCTGCACCTCGGAGGCATCGTCGTGCACGATGTCGTCCGCCCGCAGCAGGATGTCGCAAGGGCCCAAGCTCAAGCGGTCTTGTTCGTGCTGATGGATACCATGCAGTTCACCCAACGGGGTCACCACATGTTTGTGCGTTACACCGTCCTCGTCGTGCAGCTCCACGCGGGCCGCTGTAAACACCCCGTGCCCGATGAAGTCCGCCACAAAGCGGGTAGCGGGCCGGTGGTAGAGGGTGTAGGCGTCGGCCCATTGGTGGAGTTGGCCTTGGTGCATCACCCCGATCAGATCGCCGATAGCAAAGGCCTCGAGCTGGTCATGGGTCACAAACAGGGCGGTGGCACCGGCGGCTTTCAAGATCGTGCGGAGTTCCTGGGCCAGCCGTTCACGCAAATCGACGTCCAGGTTGGAAAACGGCTCATCCAGCAGCAGCAGCTTGGGTTGCGGTGCCAGTGCCCGGGCCAACGCCACCCGCTGCTGCTGCCCGCCGGAGAGTTCGTGCGGGTAGCGGTGGGCGTGCTCGGCCAGTCCGACGAGCCGCAACACGTCTTGCACCCGCGCTTGGCGTTCGCCTGCAGGCAGGCTGTGAATGCCAAAGGCGATGTTTTTGCTCACATCCATGTGGGGAAAGAGCGCGTAGTCCTGAAACACCATGCCCATCTGCCGGTGTTCCGGGGGGAGGGCATGCCCCTCGCCGCTGACGGTGACGCCCCCCAGCGAAATCTTGCCCGCATGGGTGGCCTCCAGTCCCGCAATGGCCCGCAGCAGGGTGGTCTTGCCGCAGCCCGAAGGGCCGATCAACACGCCGATTTCACCGGCGCGCAAGCCGAAGCTCACACTGTCCACCGCCAGGGGGCGGGAGGCTAGATAGCGGACGCTGAGGTCTTGGAGTTCAAGGTACATACGCAAAATTGTAGATACTTACAATTCTCATTTCGCGCTACGGGGTCCCCCGGAGCGCCTTAACCCGACCCAATTGCCTGTGCCCCCCCGCTTTTTGACCTCTTTCGCGTCCGGTATCCGTGCATTGCCTGCCCATCTGGCGCTGTGGTTGATCGGGGGGCTGGTGTCCTTGCCGATTCTGGCTTTGGTGGTCGCCGTGCTGCAGTGGGATGCCCAGAGCGCGGCGCTGCTGCGCGAAATGGCGGGCTCGGTGCTTGGCGGGTATGCGTTCACCACGGTAGTGCTGAGCGTGGTGGTGTCGCTGGGGGTGGCCGTGGTGGGCACCGCCTGCGCCTGCGCCGTGACCCTGTTTGACTTCCGGGGGCGCAAGCAGTGGGAGTGGGCCTTGCTCCTGCCCCTGGCAATGCCCGCTTATGTGGTGGCCTACGCCTATACCGACTATCTGCAGTTCAGCGGGCCTGCCCAAACCTGGCTGCGCTCTGCGTTCGGGCTGGAGGGGCGGGTGTTGCCGGAGGTGCGCAGCCTCGGCGGAGCCGCGCTGGTGTTTGTGTGCACCCTCTACCCCTATGTGTATCTGCTGGTGCGGGTGGCTTTGCTGGAGCGCGCCGCGCATTTGATGGATGCAGCCCGGCTGATGGGCGC
>DAINNP010000131.1:2540-6795 GCA_036735785.1 Rhodoferax sp.
CGGCGCGCTGCGGCTCAGCCAGTGGCGCTGACCGGTGTGCGCGCGGTGTTGGCCACGGGGGTATGTGCGCTGCCGGTATTGCTGGGCTTTGTGCTGCCGGTGCTGTTTATGTTGCGCCCGCTCTGGCAGGCCTGGGGCGCCGAAGATACCCCGCTGCCGTGGGGCAGCTTTATAGGCTGGAGCCTGAACAGTTTCAAGCTGGCGGCGTGCACTGCGGTGCTGGCTGCCGCGATCGCCCTGGCGCTGGCATTTGCGGCACGCCGCACGCCCACACGGCTCACCCGCACTGTGGTCAGTTTGGCCGGCATGGGCTACGCAGTGCCCGGCGCGGTAATTGTGGTGGGCTTGCTGATTCCGGTGGGCTGGCTCCAAGCGGCGCGCCCGGATTGGCAGGTGGGCTTCTGGATCAGCACCACGGTGTTGGGCGTTGTGTGGGCCTATCTTGTGCGCTTTACCGCGGTGGCCCTGCACACAGTGCAAAGCGGCTACAACCAGGTGCCGGCGTCGTTGGACGAAACCGCCCGCATGCTGGGCGTAAATGGCTGGGGCCTATGGTGGCGGGTGCACCGGCCACTGCTGGTGCGCAGCAGCCTGGTTGCGGGCTTGCTGGTGTTTGTGGATGTGATGAAAGAGCTGCCCGCCACCCTCGTGTTGCGCCCTTTCGACCACGATACCCTGGCGGTAGTGGCCTTCCAGCTCGCCAAAGACGAGCGCTTGGGCGAGGCGGCCTTGCCGGCCCTGGTCTTGGTGCTGGTGGGCTTGGTTCCTGTGATTCTGTTGAGCCGCACCCTGAATAAAAAAACGGCCTGACTGCATTACGCAGCCAAGCCGTTGGTTGGGGGCGCCGCGCGCTTATTTGTAGCCGACGCGGTCCAGCATCTGCTGCACCTTCACTTGGTTCATGCCCACAACGCTGACAGGAATCGTCTCCGCCTTGTAGTTGCCGCCGCTCATGCTCTCCAGTGCAGGGTTGCTGATCTTGATGCCTTTGGCCACCGGCCATTCGTTGTTGCCGTTGGCAAAATAATCTTGAGCTTGAGCGCTTGCCAAGAATTCGAGGAACTGCTGGGCATATGCCGCGTTCTTGGTGTTCTTGGCCATTGCACCACCTGCAATGTTCACATGAGTGCCCCAGCTGCTTTGGTTGGGGAACACCACGCCGACTTTTTCCATGACCGCGCGGTCTTCGGGTTTGTCGCTGCGCATCAGTCGGGCCAGGTAGTAGGTGTTGGTGAGTGCCACGCCGCATTCGCCGGAAGCGGTTGCTCGGATCTGGTCGGTATCGCCACCCACCGGGTTGCGGGCCATGTTGCTCACCAGGCCTTTGAGCCAGACTTCCGTGTTGGCGCTGCCCAAGTGCTCGTTCATCGCGCCGAACAGGCTCAGGTTGTAGGGGTGTGAGCCACTGCGGGTGCACAGCAGGCCCTTGTTTTTGGGGTCGGCCAACTCTTCATAGGTGTCCACGTTGTCTTTGGACACGCGGGCCTTGTTGTAGACCACCACCCGTGCGCGGGTGCTGAATCCAAACCATGAAGTGCCTTCGGCGCTGGTCTTGCCGCGCAACTGGGCTGGGATGGCATCGTCCAGCACTTTGGATTTGACCGGTGCGAACAAGCCATCCACCTCGGCACGCCAGAGGCGCGAGGCGTCTACCAACAAAATCACATCGGCGGGGGAGGCAGTGCCCTCCGCCTTGAGGCGCTGCAGGATGCCGGCATCGTCCGCATCTACCCGCTTGATCTGGATGCCGGTGGCCTGTGTGAAGGCAGAGTACAGCTGCGCATCACCGGGGTAATGGCGGGCAGAGTACACATTCAGCACCTTGTCCTGCGCCTGAACAGCAGGCAGGCAGGCACCCATCAGGGCGACGGTCAAGGCAACATGGCGGGGAGTCAGATTCTTCATAGAGGGCGAGGGTGGTTGCAAATCAAAATGAGAGACGTTCTCATTCTATATGCCGTATCCCGGCCCTGTAAAGTCAACGGATAAAGCGCTCAATCCGCTCGGCCAGCACGCCGGGTTGGTCGTGGTGCATCATGTGGCCGGCATCCTCAATGCGGGCAACTTCGACTTGCGGGACCACTTTCAGGCGCTCGTGGTACTCGGCCAGGGTGTACTGGCCTTTCCACCACATATCGAGGCTGTTGTCCGAGGCTTCCACCGCCAGCACCGGCATGGTCAGCCGCTGGTAAATGGCCATGACCTCTTCGACCCGGTAGAGCTGGGCGTTGGTCACCTTGTGGGCGGGCTCGCCCAGGATAGACCAGCTGCCATCGGCGTTTTCAGCGGCCCAATGGCGGGCCAGCCAATCGGCTTTTTCCTGGCTCAGGCGCGGGTTGGTTTTCATGAGGCGGCGGGCTACGCCGTCGGCGCTGTCATAGGCCTTGAGGTCCATCTCACCGGCGTGGAGTTTTTTGAGTTCGTCCATCCAGGTGGCAAAGCGGCCGGGCGCTTGGGCCGGAATCGTGGCGGGCATGCCGAACCCTTCCAGATTCACCAGCCGGCGGATGCGCTCGGGGCGCACCCCGCCGTACAGCATGACCACATTGCCACCCATGCTGTGGCCCACCAGGTTGACCTGCTGTCCGGGGGCATAGTGGTCCAGCAGAAAGTCGAGGTCTGCCAGGTAGTCCGGGAACCAGTAGTTGTCGGCCAGCGGGGCCCGGGTCCGGCCGTAACCGCGCCAGTCGGGGGCAATGATGTAGTGGTCTTCGCTGAACGCATCCACCACAAACTGGTAGCTCGCGGCCACATCCATCCAGCCGTGCACCATGACCAGGGGCACCTTGCCCGGGCCGGGCTCGCCCCAGACTTGCACGTGGTAATCGAGGTTGCGGATAGAAACGAATTGGCTTTGGTGGGGGCGTCTGACTTGGTACATTGTGCAAATCATAAGGACAGATCAGGAGACAAGGCATGGCCACCAGTCAAGGCAGAGACACATCTGGCACGAGCACACTTCCCGCGGGCTATGCAGCCCTGCACAGCAGCTTCCGCTGGCAGGTGCCCCAGCATTTCAACATGGCCCAAGCGTGCAGCCGCCGCTGGGCTGAGGCACCGGGTGCTACTAAAAGAATAGCTATACGCGCATATTCCACCAGCGCTGAGAGTACTTTTTACTCGTATTCGCAGCTGCAGGAGCAGGCCAATCGCCTCTCTCATGTGTTGGCCGCGCGGGGCGTGCAGCGGGGCGACCGGGTTGGCATTGTGCTGCCCCAGCGCTTTGAGACCGCTGTGGCCTACATGGCTGTGATGCAAATGGGGGCTGTGGCTATGCCCTTGTCAATGTTGTTCGGGCCGGAGGCGCTGGAGTTCCGGCTCCAAGACAGTGAAGCGGTGGTCGCCATTTGCGATGCCGGCTCCCTGCCTGCGCTGGCCAGCGTGCGCCACACCTGCCCGCAGCTGCGGGCGGTGGTAGGTGTCGGCCTGGCGGGTGCAGACGCCGCCTTGCTGAGCGGCCCGTTGGACGCCGCCTGGGAAGCCGCCTTGCGCGCGAGCCCTGACACTTTTGAGCCGGTGAACACCCTGGCCGAAGAGCCCGCCGTGTTGATTTACACCAGTGGCACCACCGGCAACCCCAAAGGCGCGCTGATCCCGCACCGGGCGCTGATTGGCAACCTGAGCGGCTTTGTGGCCAGCCAGAACTGGTTCGGGTTTGACGGCAAAACCAACCAGCGCTCTAACGCGGTGTTTTGGTCCCCCGCAGACTGGGCCTGGACCGGCGGGCTGATGGACGCGCTGCTGCCCACGCTGTATTTCGGCCGCCCCATCGTGGCCTACCACGGCCGCTTCAGCCCGCAAACCGCGCTGGAGCTGATGCGCGACTGCGGGGTAACCCACACCTTTTTGTTCCCCACGGCGCTGAAGGCGATGATGAAGGCCTATCCCGGCGCGGGCGGTGCAAAGGGCAAGACCGTGCGCCAGCAGTTCAAGCTCAAGCTGGACGCCATCATGAGTGCGGGCGAGGCGGTGGGCGACGCCGTCTTCGGGTACTGCGAAAAGCAGCTGGGCGTTAAGCCTAACGAAATGTTCGGCCAGACCGAGATGAACTACATCGTGGGTAACTGCAATTTGCGCTACCCGTCCAAGCCCGGCAGCATGGGCATGGGCTACCCCGGTCACCGGGTGGCGGTGATTGACGAGGCCGGTAACGAATGCCCAGTGGGCGTGCCCGGCGATGTAGCGCTGAACCGCTTGGATGTGCACGGCCAGCCCGACCCGATTTTCTTTTTGGGCTACTGGAAGAACCCAAAAG
>DAINNP010000132.1:0-6794 GCA_036735785.1 Rhodoferax sp.
TCTTTCTGGGTGATCTTGGCCGAGGTGTTGCCACCACCGTAATTCGTGATGCGCAGGTCGGACCCCAGCAGGTTGGAGCGATACAACAGAAGGTTGGGCTTATCCAGCCGGGCGGCGTGATCCTCATTCCACACAGGAAACGGGACGGGAGAAATGCGTGTTGTCATGGGCAGTGCAGTTACGAAGAATTAGCGTGACTGTAGACAGTGCAAGCCATAGGCACAATGCAGACATTTTTATAAATTCGATCAGTTATTCTTATGAATCAACTGATGTGCCTCATGCGCTGCACGCTAGTGAGCTGTGAACGATGCGCCACCTGACTCCGCCTGCCTTTTTTCTAGGGAAAGTACCGATGAAAGCACCTGTCAAAGCCGCCTTTGCAAAGAAGCGTTCCCTAGGGATATCCCCTAACAAGCGAGTCTCAACAAAGGAAATCCAGCCTGAATACACGCAACGTAGGCTGCGGAATTTGACATTGCGTCAGCTCCGACTGTTCGAAGCGGTTGCCACGCACTTGAGCTATTCAAAAGCGGCGGAAGTCATGAACGTCACACAACCAGCCGTTTCCATGCAAATCCAGCAGCTAGAGACAGAAGTGGGGCTGCAGTTACTGGTCAAATCCGGGCGCAAGGTGAGCCTTAGCCAAGCGGGTGAGGAGATGCTGCGTCAGTGCAGAAGAATCCTGAATCAGGTGTTGTTGACAGAGGAGGCCATGGATGCGTTCCACCCCGCTGAAGGGGGGCGTGGTGGGTTGCTACATTTGGGCGTAGTGTCTTCAGCCCACTACTTTGCTCCCGCACTTTTGATGGCATTTGCGGAGCGTTGGCCGGGGGTGAAATTCAAACTCACTGTGGACCGTCGGGAGACGATTCTGGCCATGCTGCAAGAACATCAATTAGATGTCGCCATAGCGGGCTACCCCCCGTCGGAAGCAGATGTAGAGGCCGAGACGTTTGCACAAAACCCGCACTGTATCGTCGCATCGGCAAATCACCCGCTAGCAAAGAAGCGCCGCGTCCACTGGGATGCCTTGCGTAACGAACCTTTTATCTTCCGAGAGCCGGGCTCCGCCACGCGCCATTTCTTTGAGCATCTGATCCAAGCCCAGTCCCTGCAAGTACGCCTATCGATGGAGCTATCCGGGAATGAAACAATCAAACAGGCAGTCATTGCAGGCATGGGCATCAGCTTTTTGTCTGCACATACGTTTCAGGTGGAGTTTGAAGCCGGAAAACTGGCAGTCTTGCAAATGGACGACATGCCCAAAATGTTGGACTGGTGCCTTCTACACCGCCGGGACTCCAGCCTGAACGGCGTGGATCAAGCCTTCCGCGAGTTCGTGCTCACAGAAGGAGCAGCACTCGTCCAGTGCAAAATGTGATCAGGTGGCGCTGCCCTTAGCGGTGCAACACTTCGCGGATAGTGGCTGCCAACTCTTCTTCCACGAACTTGGCGATGTAGGCATCCGCCCCCACGCTCTTGACGTGACTCTCATTGGTGGCCCCTGTCAGCGAGGAGTGAATGATTACCGGAACCTTGCTGAAGCGGCTGTCTTGCTTGATGTTGCGGGTCAAAGTGAAGCCGTCCATCTCGGGCATTTCGAGATCGGTCAACACCAAAGCTACTTTGTCTTTGATCGACTTGCCTTCATCGGTGGCCTGGGCGTTGAGTGATTGCAATTTTTCCCACGCTTCTTTGCCGGTTTTGGTCATGATGTAAGGGACATCCATGCCTTTAAGGCCCTTCTCGATCATCATGCGTGCCACGGCAGAATCGTCAGCTGCCAGAATAATCTGGCCCGGCTCCAAGCGCAGCTTGGGCGCTGTGCTCGGGGCCTCTTCCTTGACTTCCTGGGGCATCACGTCGCGGAGGATCTGCTCCACATCCAGCACCTGAGCCAAACGGGTGTTTTCGGCATTGCCATCGAGACGCGCAATGCTGGTCACCAAGCCGCCGCCGGTGTTTTCGGCAGACAGGACTTGCTTCCACTCCAGGCGCACGATTTCGTTGACCTCTTCGACCGCAAAGGCCTGTGTCGTGCGGGCGAACTCGGTCACCAGCAGAATCCCCAATCCCTTGGTCGGGGTACAGCCCACCACCAGCGGCAAGTTGATCACGGTGATCATCTGGCCCCGGATGTTGGCAACGCCCATCACGGCGGGCGGTGAATTCACCATAGCGGTGATTTCAGGCATCACCAGGATTTCTCGAACCTTGAACACATTGATACCGAACAATTCGCGGCGCTGGGTGCCGGGGGCCTCACCCAATCGGAACAGCAGCAGTTCGAACATGCTGTTGGCGGCCAGATTGGTCCGCTCATCAATGTCGCGCATCTCTTTGCTCATAAGTCCGTCCTTAATTTCCGAATCTCACAGATTGAATGTATCCATACTAACGGTTTCTGCGCTATTTGGGCCACAAAATCCACATTTGCAATGGTTGTCGCATGCGACCGGCTAGCTCTGCGGCGTCCGCCCCCCAGCCGGCAAAGTAGTCGGCACGCACCGCACCAGTAATGGCGCTACCGGTATCTTGTGCAAGTACCAATTTTTGCAAATTTGTTTGATTTCCAGTTGAAGTCAACCAGACCGGCGCGCCATAAGGGATGCTGCCGGGGTCTACGGCGATGGAACGCCCGGGCGTCAAGGCAACGCCTTGGGCGCCTTTGGGCCCGAAGGCAGCATCCAACTCACCGAGTGGCTCTTCCTTGAAAAAAACCACCCGCGGGTTCGACCACAACAACTCCTGCTGGCGCTGCGGGTTTTGCGCCAGCCAGGCTTTGATGCCGGGCCATGAGGCGTCTTTGATCAAGCCTTGATCCAAGAGCCAACGGCCCACACTGCGGTAGGGCTGCTCGTTGGTACCCGCGTAAGCCAAGCGAACCCAGCGCACGCTGCCGTCAGGTTGGGTAATCCGTACCCGCCCGGAACCCTGAATCTGGAGCACCAACGCATCCACCGGATCCGCCAGGTAGGCGATCGCCTTGCCACGCAGGGCTGCCTGCGCTTCCGGCAAGGTCTCCATTTCCTGGCGGGTGAACCACGGTTTGCGGGGCGCCATACCGGCGGGCAGTTGATACAGCGGCACCGAGAAGCCCGAAGCGGGCTGCCGGCTCGCCTCCAAAATAGGCTCGTAATAGCCGGTCAACAGCCCGGTGGATTCACCTTGCAATGTCTCCACCCGGTGCGGCTGGAGGCGGGTTTGCATCCACGCCATTTGCTCTTGGGCACTACCAATACTCAATCGGCGCACATCGCTGCACAAAGCCGCCATGGGGGGCTGAGGCTTTTCGCAGCTCTTTAACCACGCATTCCACGCCTCAAACAGGTTGTCAGCACCCCAACCGGGAAGGCTGTCCCACGGAACCGGCACCCAACGGCTGCGCGACTGGGTCACTACCGGGCCGACCGCAGGCGCGGGCGTTGCCGGCACCACAGTGCGCACCGGCTCGACCGGTGCGCGCACCACCGGCGGCGCGCTACCGCACGCGGCCAGAATTCCTACAATCAGGGCCGATACAGACCACCCCAAACAACGACGCATGACTTTGCTACTCCTCGAAGCGCTAGGCGCTGGCCTGATATTCATAGGCATCATCTGGTGGACCATGTTTCACGGGCGCAAGAACGGTGAACTGCCGCCCGAAGAAAATAATGACAAAAAAGAGGACTAGCCCAGATACTGATTGCGCAACTTGCTACTAATTTAATAGCGATCATCCCAAAATCCGGTGCTGCAGTGCCGGCAACTGGGCACGGCAATGCTGGAGCTGACGATAGTCCAGTTCCGCCAGCACAACGCCCGGGCCCTCGGCTTGCTCTGCGAGCACTTTGCCCCACGGATCGATCAGCAGACTTTGCCCCCAGGTGCGCCGCCCGCTCGGATGCACACCCCCTTGCGCAGCGGCGGCCACAAAAGACAAGTTTTCAATCGCGCGGGCACGCAAGAGCACCTCCCAATGTGCCTCTCCCGTGGTGTGGGTAAAGGCACTCGGGGCCAATAGCAAATCAACACCGCGTGCGGCGTATTCCCGGTAGAGCTCGGCAAAGCGCATGTCGTAGCACACGCTCATGCCCACCGACCAGGTGTGTCCATCCCGAGACGGCAGGCTGAATACGGTGGGCGTGCTGCCCCGCTCCAGCACCCGGGACTCGTCGTAACTCTCGGCACCGTTGTTGAAGCGAAACAGGTGGATCTTGTCGTACCGGGCCACGCACTCCCCCTGCGGATTGAAGGCCAGCGAACTGTTGAACACATGGTCGGGCTGGCTGGCCGTCAAGGGCAAGGTACCGGCCACGATCCAGATCCCTAACGAGCGTGCTACCCCGGCCACAAAGTCCTGGATGGGGCCGCTCCCGAAGGGCTCTTGAATCGCCAGCTTGTCCGAATCACGCAGCCCGATCAAACAAAAATACTCGGGCAACACGGCCAGCTCGGCACCTTGGCCGGCGGCCTCTGTCAGCAAGGCTTGGGCGATCTGCAAGTTGTCCTGCACATGGCCGGTAGACACCATCTGGATGGCTGCGACTTTCATAGATCAACTCCGTATCAAACGTATCAGTGCGTCAGGGCTTGCGCGGCACCTGGGTTACTTTGGGGTCCAGCCAAGTGCCGTCCACCACAAACTCCTGGGTAGCCGCATTCACCAATGGGCCACGCAAAAGCAGCTGGGCCAGAAAGGTGCTCAAGCCGACCACAGGATTAATAGCCGACGCGATCAGGGAGGCGCTGCCTGCATTGATCTCCGGCACCACCACCACCCGCAGGTTCTGCGTTTCTTTGCTGATGTCGGCCTGGCCATCCATCAGGACTGCGGCATTGACGCCTTTCATCTGCAGATTATTGGTCTTGGCGACGCCTTGCTCGATCGCAATGTCGCCCCGGAAATAATCAAAGGCAAAGCCTTCGCTGAACACATCGCGGAAATCGAGCATCAGCCGGCGCGGCAGGCTTTGCAAGCTCAACACGCCCAGCAGCTTGGCAATACCGGGCTCGGCTTTGAGAAACTGGCCCGTTTCCACGTTCACATTGAATTTGCCGCTCATGCTGGGGTAATCCACCGTGATCGGGGAGCCGGCCCACGCAACCTGGCCCTCCACTTTGCCTTCGCCCTTGCGCACCACCCCGGGCATGCCCAAGCGACTAAGCAGCTCGCCGGAATCACGAATGTCAAGTTTGAAGTTCAAAACCGTGCGGCGGCGATCCCGCACACTGCCCCCCGGCGATGCGGCAGACGCATTGATAGCAGCCCAGTTGCCACTGGCTGTCAGCTCGGCTTCCGGGGTACGGATATTGAAACGGTTGAGACGCCATTCACGGGCACCCGCACTCCCAAGGTTCACCGCCTCGACATCGATCCGGCCCAATTTTTTGCCACGCAGCACAAAGTCTTCAACCTCGATATCCAGCGCAGGAATCGCGGCAGGCTGCTCATCCAAAAGCGACTCCACATCTTGCGCACCACTCTGGGCAATAGAGAGCCGGGCCAAGCGCGCGTACAAACGCCCGGCATTGCTACCGGAAGGCTGGCGATATTCGACATAGCCGGACAGCTCTGTCGCGTCCACGTTGGCGCGCCACAACGGGCCTTCGCGCCCCCCCCCCGCCACGACGTTGTTGAGTTGGCGTCCGGAGGCCAAAAGCTCCTTGGAGCGGAGCACCAGCACATTGGGCAGGTACTCGGAGGCGGACATTGCCCCCGGCGAGGGGCTTTTTGCAGTGTCCGCCACTCCATCGGTACCGAGCTTGTCCGCAACTGCGGTCCACGCATCCACATCCAACCGCGGGATGTTGAGGTTGGCAACGACACCGGCATCGGGTAGCGGAGCCGCCTCATCGGGGCCCAGCCCGACGGCAATCGCACCACTTTGCACATGGGGCTCGGGGCCCGAGATATCGCGCACAAAAATGACCGATGCCAGCCGCCCGACGTCCAGTTGCAAACGGTCTTTCAGGCGTGTGGCCACCGCCGGCCCGGACGGACGCAGCACCGCCGAGTCGAACCGCACCGGTAGCGCTGCCTCGGCGGTTTTGGTCAAGGGTGCTGGCAGGTTCAATGCCATGCCGACCAGATTGGAGTTGATTTGCAGCTCCGGCACCCCCGAGCGAAAACCCAGGGTCGCGGTGTAACTGGCGCTGCCGCTGGCAAACTGGGCTGCGCGTGCGGCGGGGCCGAGTTCCTTGGCCTGACGCAAGCCTTCTGAAGTGGCGGTGCCACTGAAGCGCAACTGCGACGCTACAGGCTTGGCGGCACCCGCGCTGCCGGACACCGGCGCTACCGACAAGCCGCCCTCAATACGCACATCCCCTCCCAGAGCGCGGGCCTGCGCACCACTCAAACTGAAGCCGGATTGATTGAAATTGATAGTGCCCCGGAGGCGGGAGAGTTTGGGGGTATCAGGGCGAATCTGCAGATCATTACCAGGCATCACCACTGAGCCTTGCACTGTCATTTTGTCGGTGTCTGCCAAAGGGAAGCCCAGTTTGAATTTGTAGTCAGCAATCCCTGTGGCCGATGTTTGAGCAAGCGCTTTGTCCAGGGCCGTGGTGAGCGGAGAGCTGTTCACCGCTTGGACCACGTCCATGACCGGCCCTTTGGCCTCGGCATTCACCACAATCGTCGAAGCATCAAACAGGCGAGTCACTTGAGCATCTGCCTTGGAAAATTGCACACCGCTGACGCCCAGAGTGCCGCGAGAGAGCTTGACTTGAAGCTGATCCTTGTCCAGCACCATGTCGCCCTGCAGCTGGTTCAAGACCGGCCATGGAAGACTATCTTTGGGCATGAC
>DAINNP010000133.1:0-6753 GCA_036735785.1 Rhodoferax sp.
CGCAGTCTCTCCAGCCTGTCATCAGACTGGTACTGGGAGCAGGATGCCGAGTTGCGCTTTACCCGGATTGACGGTAACGGCGCCCACACGGATCGTTTGGCACCACTGGCGTCCATTGGGCGCACCCGATGGGACTCCGGGGTGCATGGAGTGACGCTCTCCCAGTGGCGCGCCCATGTGGCGGTGCTGGAGGCCCGCGAGACTTTTCAAGACTTTGAGATGCAGCGGGAGTTATCCAATGGGCAGCTGATGTGGATTTCTGTCAGTGGAGCGCCGGTTTTTGACAGCCAGGGGGTGTTTTGCGGCTATCGCGGCACGGGGCGTGATATCTCGGCGCGAAAGGCTGCCGAGTCTGAAATTGAGCGCCTTGCGTTTTTTGACGCCCTCACCGCCTTACCGAACCGGCGGATGCTGCTGGACCGGTTGGGCTTGGCTCTGTCTTCCAGTCACCGGAGTGGTTTGCACGGGGGCTTGCTGTTTATCGACCTCGATAACTTCAAGGTGCTGAACGACACCTTGGGCCACCACATGGGCGATTTGTTGCTCAAACAAGTGGCGCAACGGTTGCAGGAGTGTGTGCGCAGTGTCGACACTGTGGCGCGGTTGGGGGGCGATGAGTTTGTGGTCATGCTGGAGGAGTTGCATGCAGAAGTCGACAAGGCGGCGGCCGAAGCCGAGGTCGTCGCCAAGAAAGTCTTGCTGACGCTGAACAAGCAGTTTGCGCTGGGCAACCACAATATGCACAGCTCCCCCAGCATTGGGGTGGCCATGTTCTGCGGACACGCAGAAGGGATTGAGGAGCTACTCAAACGGGCCGATCTGGCCATGTACCAGGCAAAAAATGCGGGTCGTAATACCGTGCGGTTTTTTGACCCAGCCATGCAGAGTGCCGCTTCCGCCCGGGCGGAAATGGAGGTCGATCTGCGCAAGGCCCTGCAGGAGGAGCAGCTGGTGTTGTACTACCAATCGGTAGTGACAGCGAACGGTGCAATCATCGGAGTGGAGGCCTTGGTGCGGTGGATGCACCCGGACAAAGGGTTGGTTTCTCCGGGTGAGTTTATTCCGCTGGCGGAGCAAACAGGGCTCATTCTCCCCTTGGGGCAATGGGTACTGGAGGCTGCTTGTGCCCAGTTGGTGGCGTGGAGCGCGGACTTGCACACACAGCGTTTGAGCATCGCGGTCAACGTGAGCGCCCGACAGTTCCGCCATCCCGATTTTTCAACCCATATTCTTGATTTGTTGCGGACCAGCGGGGCCAACCCTTATCGCCTGAAGTTGGAACTCACGGAAAGCCTGCTCCTGGCAGATTTTGAAGAAGCGGTTTTGAAGATGGGCGAACTCCGCTCCATTGGTGTGAGCTTTTCACTCGATGACTTTGGCACCGGCTATTCGTCCCTGGCGTACTTGAAGCGGCTCCCTTTGGATCAACTCAAAATCGACCAGTCGTTCGTCCGTGATGTGTTGACCGACCCTAACGATGCCGCCATTGCGCGCACGATTTTGAGCCTTGCTAAAAGCATGGATCTCGGAGTGGTGGCGGAGGGTGTAGAGACAGCGGGTCAGCGCGACTTTTTACTGGCTGCCGGGTGTCATGCCTTTCAGGGCTATTTTTTCGGCCGACCGGTGCCTGTCGAACAGTTGAAATTGAGTCCGTTGTGATGACTGACAACGCCGCATCGGGCGATATCGCCCCCGAGACGGACCTGCAAAGTTTGCGCACTGCCAATGCCTCGTTGGAGCGGGTGAACCGCCGCCAGTTCGACATGCTGCAGGCCCTTTTTTTGCACAGCCCGGCCGCCATTTCTTTGCAAAGTTTCGAGGATGGCCGGTTTGTGGATGTCAATATCCGGTGGCAGCTCTTGACGGGCTATTCTTGGGAGCAAGCGACTTCTAACTCCTCGCTGAGTTTGGGGTTCTGGCCTGATATCGCATCCCGAAACCGCGCTTTGGCGGAACTTAAGGAAAATCCATCCCTTTCCGGTGTGGAAATCAATTTCACCAACGCCCGTGGTGAGAGCTTGTTGCTGGAGTGGCGCGGATCGGTCATGCAGATTGCGGGCGAGTCCTTTTTGCTGACTTACTTGATCGACATCACTGCTCAGCGGGTAGCGCAGGAGGCCGTGCTGGAAGGCGAGCACGCCTTGCAGGAGGCCAATGACGACTTGCGCGGACAGGTGGAGCTGTACGAAGACACCGAAAAACTGGCCCAAACGGGTCATTGGATCGTGCCCCAAGGCCAATCCCTGCCGCGCTGGTCCCGTGGCCTGTTTCAGATGGCGCGTATCCCGTGGACGGAAGACATCAGCGCGGAGGCTTGGGAGGCAGGTCTGCACATGGAGGACCGGGCGAGCTACTTTGCGGCGCGCGAGGCGATGGATGGCCGGCTGACCGAGTTTCGCTGGACATGCCGGGACGGCGAGGTCCGCTGGTGGCGCAGCCGCATGCACCGCTACCACCGTCAGGACGGCAGCCATGTGGACTTCGGTGTGGTCCAAGACTTTACCGAAGAGGCACTGGCCGAGCAGGTGCTGCAGCAACGTCTGGATGTGATTCAGCGTTTGACCAGCCGCTTGCCGGAAATGGTCTTTCAGTTTGAGATGTTCAGTCGCGACAGTGGCCGCTTTGTGTTTGTGAGCGATGCGTGTCGTGAAATGTTTGGTCTGACCCCGGAGGAGGCCCGGGCGGATCCCACCCGCGTTTTCCGCTTGATGCATAGCGATGACATCATCCAGACGCTGAAATCCATGAATGCGGCCGTGTCTGACGGAACCACTTGGGCCCAGGAGTTCCGTATCCGTCGGCGGGATGGCACGGTGCGCAGCCTGTTTGGCAAAGCGATCGTGTTTCTGGAACCCACTGGTCGCTACAACGCGTATGGCTCGCTCACCGATGTGACCGAGCATAAAGCTTCGCTCGCGGTGCTGCAGGAGAGCGAAGCGAGGTTCAGGGCGCTCACAGAGCTCTCGTCCGACTGGTACTGGGAGCAGGATGCCGATTACCGCTTCGTTCGCTTTGACGGTGCGCTACAAGCGGGAAAGACCAAAACCGGTGACGGGAATATCGGGCTGACCCGATGGGATGCCGGTGCGATCAACATGACAGACGCTGATTGGCAAGCCCATCGCGCCCTGCTGGATGCGAGGCTGCCTTTCTATGAGCTTGAGCTGTGTGACCACGATGCGGACGGCGTCGTGTTTTGGATCTCTGTCAGCGGCGCTCCCATTTTTGACTCGCATGGCGTGTTCAAGGGCTACCGGGGCATCGGACGGAGCATTACCGAGCGCAAGGCGGACGAAGCCAAGATTGAGCGGCTCGCTTTTTACGATGTGCTCACCGACCTGCCGAACCGCAGGTTGCTGCAAGACCACTTGCAGTACGCAGTGGCGGCCTGCGCCCGCGGGCGCCTGCACGGAGCATTGCTGTTCATTGACCTGGACAACTTCAAAGACCTCAATGACACCCGGGGGCACGATGTCGGCGACCGGCTGCTCACCCTAGTTGCCAGACGCCTGCAAGCCTGCGTCCGTGAATCGGACACGGTGGCCCGCCTGGGCGGAGATGAGTTTATTGTGCTGTTGCAGGACCTCGATGGCACCGCAGCCCAGGCTGGCCTCCAAGCCGAAGCGGTGGGGCAAAAAATCCTGCTCCAGTTGAATGCCCCGTATGACTTGCCCGGCGGCCCGCACCACAGCACCCCCAGTGTGGGCATTGTGCTGATTCACGGGCAGCGCCAGTCGGTGGATGAGCTGCTCAAGCAAGCCGACTTGGCGATGTACGAGGCCAAAGCGGCGGGCCGTAATACGCTGCGGTTTTTCGATCCGGCCATGCAGTTGATGGTGGCCCAACGCGCCGAGCTGGAGTCGGACCTGCGCCTCGGGTTGAAGCGCGGTGAATTGATGTTGTATTACCAGCCCGTGGTGGATGCGAACAGAGCTGTGGTGGGCGCTGAAGCGCTGTTGCGCTGGCTCCATCCGGGGCGCGGTCTGGTGTCGCCATTGGAGTTTGTGCCATTGGCAGAGCAGACCGGCTTGATCATTCCGGTGGGTGTGTGGGTGTTGCAGACCGCGTGCGCGCAGCTGGCGCAATGGGCGTCAGACCCTTTGACCGCCCACCTGACCGTTGCGGTGAATGTGAGCGCCCGTCAGTTCCGCCAAGATGAGTTTGTGTCCCAAGTGCAGGGTGCGCTCCAGCAAACCGGAGCCGACCCCAAACTACTCAAGCTCGAGCTGACGGAGAGCCTGCTGCTTACCGACACCCAAGATGCCATCATGAAAATGGCCGCCCTCAGAAGCCTGGGCGTGCGCTTTGCGCTGGATGATTTTGGAACCGGCTATTCATCGCTGTCGTATTTGAAAATGCTGCCCTTGCAGCAGCTCAAAATCGACCAGTCATTTGTGCGGGATGTACTCACCGACCACAACGATGCGGCTATTGCCCGCACGGTGCTCGCCCTGGGGCGAAGCCTCGGCTTTGATGTGGTGGCCGAGGGGGTGGAAACCGAGGGGCAGCGCCAGTTCCTGCTGGATCAGGGCTGCACCTTGTTTCAGGGTTATTTGTTCGGCCGACCGGTGCCGGTGGCCGAGTTTCGCTTCAATTAAAAGGGGGCGTCTTCGCCGCCTTCAGCGGGTGCTGCTGGCTCAGCGGCGACCGGGTTGTCGGCTTCGATGGCAGCCTGACGCAGCGCCGCTTTTTCGCCGGCAGGGGCGAACTTGCTGTACTTGCCCAAAAGGCTGACCAGCTGACCGTAGACGCGCGGGTTGCCGGCCAGGCACTCGTGCTGCTCCAGGAAATCAGCTTCACCGGTGAAGTTGCCCACCAGTCCACCGGCTTCGGTGACCAGCAACGAGCCGGCTGCCACATCCCAAGGTTGCAGGCCGAGCTCAAAGAAGCCCTCGGTGTACCCGGCGGCCACATAGGCCAAGTCCAGCGCAGCTGCGCCGGGGCGGCGCAGGCCGGCGGTGCGTTGCATCACATCGCCCATCATCTGCAGGTATTGGTTGAAGTTGTCACCCTGGCGGAAGGGGAAGCCGGTGGAAATCAGCGACTCTTTGAGCTGGGTGCGCTTGGAGACCCGAATGCGGCGGTCGTTCAGGTAAGCGCCACGGCCTTTGGTGGCGGTAAACAGGTCGTTGCGGGTGGGGTCGTACACCACGGCTTGTTCTACCTTGCCGCGCACCGCCAAGGCAATGCTCACGCAGTACACCGGCAGGCCGTGGATGAAGTTGGTGGTGCCGTCCAGCGGATCGATGATCCAGACGTATTCGGAATCGCGGGCGCCGAATTCGCTGCCCGACTCTTCGGCGAGGATGCCGTGGCCGGGGTAGGCCGTCAGCAGGGTTTCTATGATCGCTTGCTCTGCAGCCTTGTCCACTTCAGTGACAAAGTCGTTGGCCTTTTTCTGGGACACGCGAACGGATTCGATGTCCAGCGCAGCGCGGTTGATGATGGAACCGGCGGTGCGGGCGGCCTTGATGGCCACGTTGGCCATGGGGTGCAGATTGAGCGTCATAAATTGTGGGGGAAGAACTGGAAGGACCGCTTGGCGATGCAGGCGGCGACAATAGGCGCATTTTAACGGTTCGGCTTTGGTTGCGCACCCTATCTTTGTGCGGTTGCAGCAATTTGGCCTCATTCAGTCTGCATGCACACCCGATTTATCCTCATCAATACCAGCCACGCGGGCAATGTGGGCGCCGCTGCTCGCGCCATCAAAACGATGGGTTTCGACGATCTCGTGTTGGTCGCGCCCCGCTGGCCCAATGTGTTGCGCCGGGAAGAAACCATTCAGCGCGCCAGCGGCGCCTTGGATGTGCTGGACAAGTGCCGCATCGTTGAAACCCTGGATGAGGCCTTGGATGGCATCACCCATTTGTGCGCCACGGCCATGACCCCGCGGGACTTCGGGCCGCCCACCACCACGCCGCGAGAGCACTTCGAGGCGCTATCGAAAAAGGAGCTGCTCGCGCAGACTCCATCGGCGCCGGACAATGATTTGGCATCTGAACCTGCAACGCAGGGGCAACAAGGCATCGGCTTTTTGTTTGGCTCTGAGCGCTTCGGCATGCGCAATGAAGACGTCTACCGCTGCCATGTCTGCCTGTCCATTCCCAGTAATCCGACCTTCGGCTCGCTCAATATCGGCGCGGCCCTGCAGGTCATTGCCTATGAGTGGCGCTTGGCCTTGGGTGGTTTTGGAGTTCAGTCTCCTGCTGCTCCGTCACACCTGGCCGATGCGGCGCAGGTAACGGGCATGCTGACGCATCTGGAGCAGTCGCTCGTGCAGCTGGGGTTTCTCGATCCTGCGGCGCCCAAAAAGCTGATGCCCCGGCTCAATGCCCTGTTCAACCGGGCGCAGGTGACGCAAGAGGAAATCCACATCCTGCGCGGCATTGCCAAGGCCATCCTGCAGCAAAACCCGCAATCGCCTGCCCGCAGTGCGGATTTGGTGGCGATAGACGGCAAGCCGGTCTTGAAGGGATAGACTGCCACCATGTTTGCCCGTATCCGATCTGACATCCAGTGCATCCTTGACCGTGACCCCGCTGCTCGCAGTACCTGGGAGGTCATCACCTGTTATCCCGGCCTGCACGCGGTGGTGTTGCACCGTCTGGCGCATTGGTTCTGGACCCACGGCCTGAAGTGGCTGGGGCGCTTTACCTCCCACATTGCCCGCTTTCTGACTGGGATTGAGATTCACCCCGGGGCCAAGCTGGGTGAGCGCGTCTTTTTTGACCACGCCATGGGCGCGGTGGT
>DAINNP010000134.1:0-6750 GCA_036735785.1 Rhodoferax sp.
GCCTCTTCCAGGTAGTGGGTAGTGAGCAGCACCGTGCTGCCCTGTTTGTTGAGGTTGGCGACAAACTGCCACAGCGTCTGGCGCAATTCCACATCCACACCCGCAGTGGGTTCGTCCAGCACGATGACGGGGGGTTTGTGCACCAAGGCCTGCGCCACCAGCACGCGGCGCTTCATGCCGCCGGAGAGTTGGCGCATGTTGGCATTGGCCTTGTCGGCCAGGCCCAGGCCTTCCAGCAGCTCATCCACCCAAGCGTCATTATTTCGCAGACCGAAATAGCCGGACTGGATGCGCAGCATTTCGCGCACATTGAAAAACGGATCGAACACCAGCTCCTGGGGCACCACGCCCAACTTGCGGCGGGCATCGGCGTAGTCGGTCTGTACATCGCTACCCAGCACTTGCACATGGCCACTGGTGGGGCGAGACAAGCCGGCCAGCATGCTGATCAAGGTGGTTTTGCCCGCTCCATTGGGGCCGAGGAGACCAAAAAATTCGCCCTCTTCGATGTTGAGACTGACGTTATCGACTGCCTTGAAGGTGGAGCCTTTCGGCCCCTTGGGCGAGGGATACGTCTTGGAGATGGATTGGAAGGAGATGGCGGGCATAAAGAACCCGCGATTTTACGCTGCCGGTCTCAGGCGGGCTTGAGCAGAGCGTCAATCCCGTACAGGGCGGCCAGATCACGCAAACGGGCAGGAAGCTTTTGCACGGCAAACATCTTGCCGGCCTTGGCGCACTCGCGCCGCAGCTCCAGCAAGACAGCCAGCGCAGATGAGTCGAAGCGCTGCAAACGCTCGCCATCGACCACCACCGTACTGGCCTCGTGCTGCAGCCCATCCCGCAGTTCGGACAAACAGGCTGGTGCGACCTCGTGGGTCATGGTGGCAGGCAGCTTAAGCACATCAGCCTTTCTTGGCGTTCGCCTTGTTTTGTTCAGCCAGGGCATCGATCAGTCCATCGACGCCTTTCGCATTGATCTGCTGGGCAAATTGACTGCGATACGTTTCGACCAGCCACACACCCAGCACGTTCAGGTTGTAAATCTTCCAGCCGGCACCGACACCCGGGGTCTTTTCCAAACGGTAGTCGAGCTGGATGGGATCACCCTTACCTTTAATTTCGGTACGAACCACCACTTCTTTATCCTCAGGCGCAGCGCGCAGGGGTTTCATGGCAATACTTTGGTCGCTGACTTGCGCCAATGCACCGGCATACGTGCGGACCAACAGGGTTTTGAACTCCTCTTGCAAGCGCTTTTGCTGCTCGGGGCTCGCCTGGCGCCAACCAGGCCCGACGGCGGAAGCTGTCATGCGCTGGAAGTTCACATTGGGCATGATGCGCGAATCTACCAAGGCCACGATTTTGCTGGTGTCGCCCGCACGCAATGTCTTGTCGGCTTTGATGGTGTCCAACACATCAACCGAGAGGCGCTTGATCAGGGCATCGGGAGCCTCGTCATCCGCATGGACCGGGCTGCTAACCAAACCACCCAAGGCTGCCATTACCACCAATGCGCCGCTTAAAAAACCACGTTTTTTCAACATTACTCTTTTCCTCAAACAGTGCCAGATTATCGTTTTTGTGGGACGCCACCCACAAAAGACGGCTACGACCTTACGGCTCCGAGGGTTCCTCGTCGGGCGGATTGCCGTCATACACCTGATAACGCTGGCGCTGCAAATACGCATCACGGGTAAACGAGTAGCGATCAAGCGCGGCACCACTCACTACATCTTCAGCCCCCAGAAAACCGGCACGTGTATCGACCAGATCGACCACCGTGAGTCCGGTGCGGGTTGCTTCGTCGCCCAATTGGTTCACCAGATTGCCGCGGTTGTCGATCGGCAAGGCGCCCACCTCGCGCAATGTGTAGGGCCCCAGCAGGGGCAACACCACATAAGGACCGGCACCGACGCCCCATCGTCCCAGCGTGATGTTGAAATTGGCCGGATGCTTTTCAATACTCAGGTCACTGGCCACATCGACCAAGCCGCCGAGGCCAAGGGTGGTATTCACCATGACACGCCCGACGCTGTCACCAAACGCCTGGCCACGCAATTGCAACGCGTTGTTGACGGCAGACCAGACGTCATCCAGGTTCGCGAAAAAATTCTTGATGCCGGTGCGCCCCAAGGCAGGCACGGTGTTGACATAAGCCGTCGCCACAGGCTTGAGCACTGCTCGGTCTACCGCGTCGTTGAAGCCAAACACGGTGCGATTGATGGACTCCAAGGGGTCGCGCGGGTCCGGGTTAGCAACCGTGGCGCAGCCTTGGAGCAAAGCCACCAGGGCCATACCCAGCATCCAGCGGATCGAGGGGCGCATCATGGTGCCTCTTTGGCGGATGGGCCGTCCGCCGCCTTGCTGTACAAAAACTGACTGATCAGGTTCTCCAACACCACCGCGCTTTGGGTGGTGCTGATGACATCGCCCGCCGCGAGGTTGGCGCTGTCAGCACCGGCTTCAATGCCGATGTACTGCTCGCCGAGCAAACCGCTGGTCAAAATTTTGAGCGAACTGTCTTTGGGGAATACGAACTGCTTGTCCATCGACAGGTTTACTTTGGCTTGAAAGGTTTTGTCATCAAACCCGATGGACTCCACTCGACCGACCACGACACCGGCGCTTTTGACGGCCGCTTTGGGCTTGAGGCCCCCGATGTTGTCGAACTTGGCTGTCACGGGGTAGCCTTTGTCGACACTGAAGCTCAACAAATTGGCGGACTGCAGTGCCAGAAACACCAGCGCCAAGGCGCCGAGCAAGACAAACAAGCCCACCCACACATCATTTTTTGAACGCTGCATTTTCCCCCCTCAAATACTGAACATCATGGCCGTGAGGACAAAGTCCAAGGCCAACACGGTAAGCGAAGCCACCACCACGGTGCGGGTCGTGGCGCGGGCCACTCCCTCGGGTGTCGGCTGCGCTTCAAAACCCTGCAACAAGGCGATAAAGCTCACGGCAAAACCGAACACCACGCTCTTGAGCACCCCGTTACCCACGTCAACCCAGGCATCCACCCCGCTTTGCATCTGGCTCCAGAATGCGCCGGAATCGATCCCGATCATCGGCACGCTGACCACCCAGCCCCCCAGCACGCCCACGGCACTGAATATGGCCGCAAGGATGGGCATGGCAATGACAGCCCCCCAAAACCGAGGCGCCAAAATACGGGCCACCGGGTCGACTGCCATCATCTCCATGGCGCTGAGCTGCTCACCCGCCTTCATCAGGCCGATTTCTGCGGTGAGCGAAGTGCCCGCGCGGCCGGCAAACAGCAGCGCGGTCAGCACCGGGCCAAACTCCCGCACCAGGCTCAGGCTGATCAGCATACCCACCGAGTCTGCAGCACCAAAGCGCTGCAAGCCATAGTAGTACTGCAAGCCCATCACGAAGCCCACAAAAACGCCCGACACCGCAATGATGGCCAGCGAGTAGTTGCCCATGAAGTGAATCTGGTCGCGCAACAACGCCGGACGGCGCAACACCGCCCCCAAGGAGGCGACCAAGCGGAAGAACAAGCGGGCACCCGCACCCGCATCCGCCAGCTTGCTGCGCACGGCATAGCCCAATTCAGCCGGTTGCAAGAACTTCATGAAGGGGCCCCGACAGAAAAATCCGCATCCACAGGGGCTGCGGGGTAATGGAAGCGCACCGGACCTTCGGGGAGCGCATTCACGAACTGATGGACCAAAGGATCGACACTGTCGCGCACCTCTTGGGGCGTGCCCTGTGCCGCAATTTTGCCGTTGGCCAAAATAATGACCTGGTCTGCGATGTGGAAGGTTTCTTCCAGATCGTGCGACACCACAATGCTGGTCAGGCCCATGGCATCGTTGAGCTGGCGAATCAGGCGGGCGGCGGTACCCAATGAAATCGGGTCCAAACCTGCAAACGGCTCGTCATACATCACCAACTCGGGGTCCAAGGCGATGGCGCGTGCCAGCGCGACGCGGCGCGCCATGCCGCCGGACACTTCGGACGGCATCAAGTCCCGGGCGCCCCGCAGGCCCACGGCATTGAGCTTCATCAGCACGATGTCGCGGATCAAGGCCTCGGGCAATTCGGTGTGCTCACGCAGCGGAAAGGCCACGTTGTCAAACACGCTCAAGTCGGTGAACAAGGCACCAAACTGAAACAGCATGCCCATGCGCCGGCGGGCTGCATACAGCTCCGCGGTGTTCATCCGGGTGATGTCCTTGCTGGCACCCTCGCCCGGGGCGCCATGGAGAAGCACTTGCCCGCCTTGAGCGCGGTATTGCCCGCCGATCAGGCGAAGTACGGTGGTTTTTCCGCCTCCTGAGGCTCCCATCAGCGCAGTGACCTTGCCACGAGGGACGGTCAGGCTGATGCCGTCGAGAATGCGACGCTCCCCGTACCCGAAGGAGACGTTGTTCAATTCAACCAGAGCTGTAGAAGATGTTGGAGCCATAAAGCAAGAAGGCCGGGATGTGCCCGGCCTTGGAATGATAAGGGGGAAAACCCTTATTAGCGTGGCAGGTCGGAAAAGCCCATCAGGAACTCATCCACCGCACGGGCTGCTTGACGGCCTTCACGGATCGCCCAGACCACCAACGATTGGCCGCGGCGGATATCGCCAGCGGCAAACACCTTGGGTACATTGGTCGCGTAGCCGCCGGTGAAATCGGTCGTTGCCTTGGCGTTTCCACGTGCGTCCTTGTCGATACCGAAGGACTCCAGCACGGTCGCCACCGGGTTCACAAAGCCCATGGCCAGCAACACGAGGTCGGCCTTGAGTACTTTTTCTGTGCCGGGCACATCGACCAACTTGCCGTCTTTGAATTCGACTTGCACGGTCTTGAGACCCGTGACCTTGCCTTTTTCGCCGATGAACTCTTTGGTCGAGATGGAGAACACACGCTCGCAACCTTCTTCGTGGCTGGAGCTGGTGCGCAGCTTCAGCGGCCAGTAGGGCCAGGTCATGGGACGGTTTTCTTCGGCCGGTGGCTCGGGCATCACCTCAAACTGGGTCACGCTGACCGCGCCATGGCGGTTGGAGGTGCCTACACAGTCAGAGCCGGTGTCACCACCGCCGATGACGATGACGTGCTTGCCGTCAGCGCGCAGCTGGTTCTTGAGCTTGTCGCCGGCGTTGACCTTGTTTTGCTGGGGCAGGAATTCCATGGCGAAATGGATACCGTCCAGATCGCGGCCGGGCACAGGCAGATCGCGGGACTGCTCGGAGCCACCGGTCAGCAGCACCGCGTCGAAGTCCTTCTTGAGCTGCTCGGGGGAAATGGTTTCCTTGGCCCAGTTGGTAACTTTGGAGCCCTTGGGCATATCACCCACGAGCACGCCGGTGCGGATGGTGACGCCTTCAGCGACCAGCTGCTCAGCGCGGCGGTCGATGTGGGTCTTTTCCATCTTGAAGTCAGGAATGCCGTAGCGCAGCAGGCCGCCGATACGGTCGTTCTTTTCGAACAGTGTCACGTCGTGACCCACACGGGCCAGCTGCTGGGCTGCAGCCATACCCGCGGGGCCGGAGCCGACCACGGCGACTTTTTTGCCGGTCTTGACGGTAGAGGGCTGGGGCTTCACCCAACCTTCATGCCAGGCGCGGTCGATGATGGCGTGCTCGATCGACTTGATGCCCACCGCCTCTTCGTTGACGTTCAAGGTGCAGGCTGCCTCGCAAGGTGCGGGGCAGATGCGACCGGTGAACTCGGGGAAGTTGTTGGTGCTGTGCAGTGTGTCGATCGCGGCCTTCCAGTCCTTGCGGAAGACGAGGTCGTTGAAGTCCGGAATGATGTTGTTGACCGGGCAGCCGTTGTTGCAGAACGGCGTACCGCAGTCCATGCAGCGCGCGGCTTGCTTGTTGGCCTGTGCATCGTCCAGACCGATGACGAACTCTTTGTAGTTCTTCAAGCGCTCGGCAACGGGCTTGTAGCCCTCCTCGATGCGCTCAAACTCCATGAAGCCAGTGACTTTTCCCATGATGTATGTCCTTGTACGTTAGATCAGACCGGCCTTACTTGGCTGCGGCTGCTTCTTTTTTTGTAGCAGCGTCCGCAGACTTGGCGGGCGCTGGTGCCGATTTACGTGCATGAATCTCACCCAGAGCACGCTTGTACTCATTGGGGAACACCTTCACGAACTTGGCGCGGGACACGTCCCAGTTGTCCAACAACTCGCGTGCACGCTTGCTACCGGTCCAACGGTTGTGGTCTTCGAGCAGCTTCTTCAGCTGGGCTTCATCCGACTCACCACGGTGCCAGACCGCTTTGTCCACCGCTGTAGCTTGCTCGGCCGCGGTCAACACTTTGTCTAGGCTGACCATGGCAGTGTTGCAGCGCTTGGCGAACTGGCCGTCTTCGTCGTACACATAGGCGATACCGCCGCTCATGCCGGCTGCAAAGTTGCGGCCGGTTTTACCCAAAACGGCCACGGTGCCGCCGGTCATGTACTCGCAACCGTGGTCGCCAGTGCCTTCGACCACTGCGGTGGCGCCAGACAAGCGAACCGCAAATCGCTCACCGGCCACGCCGCTCAGGAAGGCTTCGCCGGTAGTCGCGCCGTACATCACCGTGTTACCTACGATGGTGTTACGGATGGCGTCACCGCGGAAGTCGATGCTAGGACGCACCACCACTCGGCCGCCGGACAGGCCCTTGCCGGTGTAGTCGTTGGCATCACCGATCAGGTACAGGGTGATGCCCTTGGCCAGGAAGGCGCCGAAGGACTGGCCGCCTGTGCCTTCCAGCTGGATGCGGATGGTGTCATCCGGCA
>DAINNP010000135.1:0-5439 GCA_036735785.1 Rhodoferax sp.
TCCAGCTTTTTGTCGGTGCGGCCCACTATGCCCAAGGTTTCCATCAGCTTGGACAGAATGCGCTCATGCCGCAGGCTTTGCTCTAGCGGGCTGGGAATGCCGTAGCGCCCTTCGTCATACACCGCGGTGAACTCACCATGGGCGTTAACCTCCACGTTGGCGGCGTAGTTTTTGGTTTCCAGCAAAAACAGATGACCGGTGCGGTTGATGATGAGGTGGTCGATTTGCGCTACATCGCCATCCACCACCACGCGCAGGTCGTGCAGCAGTGCGTGGTTTTCGCTGCCTTTGAAATAGCTGTTCAGGTAGAACGCAGCGTCTTTTTCGCCCTGAATGCCTTTGCGCAGGCGCAGCAGCTCTTCACGTAGTTTGGTTTTTTGCCATGCGTCCAGCACTGGCGAATTTTGCAAATCTTCCAATAGCGCCAAGCGCTTGGATTTGTCATCGGCTGATTTGATCAGCATGTTATTTCTCTCCCGTATTGGGATGTGACTATACCGAGTGAAATAGGGTGTCCTCGAATGCCCGGCGTGCCTGAATGTTGTCAGACCATTTAGCTGACGCCAGGAAAATGGCTGGTCATTGGCTCAGCAAATCAACGTAAGCCTTGTAGCTGTAGCTCCGATTCTTCTTCTGCCCCGTGAGCTCGGCCACGACGCCCAAGTCTTCCAGCACCTTCACCGCCGCTGTCGCAGTGGGGAAAGTGGTGGCCAGCTTCTGGCGCACTTGGTCGATGGTGAAGCGCGGCATCATGGGCAGCATTTCAAACAAGCGGTAGCTGCTGGGGCCAGCCTTGGGCGCAGCCAGCAAGGCGTGGCGGTCGGCAGCCAGTAGCGTGGCTATGGCCACGATGTTGCGCTCGGCATCTTGCGCGGCCACGGTCACACCTTCCAGAAAAAACGCCACCCAGCCTTCCCAGTCGCCCTCGGTGCGCACGCTGGACAGGCGGCGGTAATACTCGACCTGATGCTGCTTGAGGTAGCCGCTGAGGTACATCAAGGGCTCGGACAGCAAGCGCCAATGTTCCAGCAGCGCTGCAATCAGCAGGCGGCCAATGCGGCCGTTGCCATCCAGATAGGGGTGGATAGTCTCAAACTGTTGGTGGATAAGTGCAACCTTCACCAGCGGTGGCAAGGCTTGCGTTTCGTCGTGGATGAAGCACTCCAGATCAGCCAGCAGCGAGGGCACTTGCTCGGGTGGTGGTGGCACAAACACCGCGTTGCCGGGGCGGGTGCCGCCAATCCAATTTTGCGAACGGCGCAGTTCGCCCGGTTGCTTGCCGTTGCCACGCGCACCATCCAGCAGCAGCCGGTGGGCGTCGCACAGCAGGCGCACGCTGAGGGGCAGGCCCGCGGGATCGCGCAGCTGCGACTGCACCAAGCGGAAGGCGCGCAGGTAGTTGGTGACCTCTTCCACATCGTCGGTGTTACTCACCGCGAAGCCGGCTTCCTCGTCAAACAGGTCATCCAGCGTGGCCTGGGTGCCTTCGATCTGCGAAGTCAACAGCGCCTCTTTGCGGATAGCGCTGTAGAGCAGCCAGTCCACCGAGGGTACCAAGCCGGCCACACCAGACAGGCGGGCCAGCGCCAGCTCCGCAGCCCGGTTGGCTTCTGTGTAGCTCTCGGGGGCCAGCACGGGTTGGACTGGCGGCAACGGGTGCGGCACAAAGGCCTGCACCAACTCGCCCATGGTGGTGGAAGGTAGGTAGGTGCCGGTTGCGCGCATGATATGAAAAACTTCTTTAATTGAGTCGGCGCAAATTAAAGCATTCTTTAGCAGAGTAGGCAATAATTAAAGATGACTTTCACAGGCACGCATCCGGGCGGAAGTTTGGTTACAGAATCTCTATGCCAAATAAGCCTGTAGCGCTGGCGGAATATGCGGGAGCAGCTATCAAAATCATAGTAATAGATTCGGGGCTTGCAGTGCGCTAGCGCAGTACAACTTATGAATTAACCAAAGTTGCCGATTTGATTGAAAAACATACAACTAGTGGATTACACTTCGCCCACCCATTCATACAAGGAGTTTCAGGATGACAATTGCCAGACGCCCCCTCATTGCTGCAGCATTGGTATGGATGGCAGCCCTGCCGGCTGCTCACGCCTTGGAGCCCGCCAAGGGCAAGGTGATCTTGACCATCACCGGCAAAGTGGCTGACAAAAACAGTGCTGAAGGCGCCGCCTTCGACCTGGCTATGTTGGAAAAGCTGCCTCAGCAAACCTTCAGCACCAAAACGCCTTGGGACAAAAACCCCATCAAATTCAAGGGCCCGTTGCTGCGCGATGTGTTGGCGGCAGCCAAAGCCAGCGGCACCACGCTCAAAGCGGCAGCACTTAACGATTACCAGACCAGTATTCCATTGGACGATACCGTCAAGTTTGACGTGATCGTGGCCCACCAGATGAACGACCAGGCCATCCCAGTGCGCACCAAGGGGCCGCTGTTCATTGTTTACCCGTTTGATACCAAGGCCGAGCTCCGCTCCAACGTGTATTACGAGCGCTCGGCCTGGCAGTTGAAGTCGATTGCGGTCGATTAAGGGCACCCGTTGAACGGCTCCAGCAAAAACAAACGCTACCTGTTGTGGCTTGCTGTCGGCACAGGTGTGCTGGCAGTGGCCATGGCTATTTTGCTGGGCCTGCAAATTATGCAAAAGCGGGCCATTGAGCGGGCCGGCGACCTGCGGGCAGACTCGGTGACTGCGCTGGTGTTCCAGTTTGAACGGGAGTTTTTGCGCTTTCGCCAGACGCTGGAGGCTGCTGTGATCCGCCCCGGCGCCCCGGATGCTGACAACCTCACCCTGCGCTACGACCTGTTTTTGAGCCGCTTGAGCCTGCTGCGTGAAAACCCGACCACCGAACTCATCACTCACCGGGCCGAATACCAAACTGCCCTGCCGCGCCTGGACGACCTGATCGCCGAAGCGGACAAGGTGATGGCAGCTAACCCTCTGAACAAAAAAGACCTCGCAGCTCTGCTGACGGCGTTTAACAACATCGGAGTGGATGTACAGGCTTTGAGTCTAGCGGCCAACTCTGAAGTGGCGGCTCTCCTGGAAAGCCAAGACAAGACGATGCTGCAGCAAAACGACGAGATCATCCGTCTCACGTTGGCCCAGCTGCTGTTTTTGCTGGTGGCCGCAGGCGCGCTGGCCTTGCGCCAACGACGCCAAGAGCAAGAGCGCCAGGCCCTGGAAGACCTGACTCACGAGCTGCGCGAAGCCCATTTCCGCGCGGAAGCCGCCAACCGCGGCAAGAGCCAGTTCCTGGCCAACATGAGCCACGAGTTGCGCACCCCATTTAATGGAATGCTAGGCATGATGAGTTTGCTAGAGAGCACCCCGCTCACCCCTGTGCAGGTGGATTACATCAAGACGGCCAAGGGGTCAGCCAACCACTTGCTGACACTGCTGAACGACATATTGGATGTCTCTGCGCTGGAAGCCGGCAAGATGACGGTGAACCCCGAGCCCGTACACCTGGCCGCACTATTGAGTGAGGTGAATGCGCTGATGAACCCGCTGGCCGTCGAAAAGCAGCTGAAGTTTTCTATGGTGGTGCAGGCAGAGTTGCCCCCCTGGGTACTGGCCGACGCTACCCGCCTGAAACAAATATTGTTTAACCTCGTCAGCAACGCACTCAAATTCACTGAGCATGGCAGTGTGACGCTGACCGTCGTGTCTCACCCACGTACCGACGGCAACACGGGCCTCGCGTTTCTGGTGCAAGACACCGGCATCGGCATGGATGACCATGTCCTGTCGCGCCTGTTTCAACGCTTCTACCAGGTGGACGGTGGGCTGGCGCGCAAGTTCGGTGGCACAGGCCTGGGGTTGGAGATCTCGCAGTCCTTGGCCCGCATGATGGGGGGTGCGATTGAGGTTGAAAGCACACTAGGCAAGGGCTCGCTGTTCACGTTGCACCTGCCTTTCACTACCTGCCCGGCTCCGCCTACAGCGGGGATGCCGGCCGCCTTTCCGACGTTGTTCAAGTCCCTGCCTGCCAACAAGGCTCCCAACGCGCCGGCCAATGACACACCGGCACCTGCTCCGGGCGCCGCCGCTCCACTGGATGCACTGCGGGTGCTGGTGGCAGAAGATCACCCGGTGAACCGCAAGTTTGTAGGAATCCTGCTCGACAAAATGGGCTGCAAGGCCACCTTTTGCGAAAACGGCCAGATTGCCGTGGACGCCGCGCAGCGCGAGGTCTTTGACCTGGTGCTGATGGATGTGCACATGCCCGTGATGGACGGGCTGACCGCCACCCGCATCATCCGCGGGATGCCGGGCCCGATGGGGCAGGTGCCCATCATTGTGCTGACAGCAGACGTGATGAACGACGCCAAAGAGCAAGCTATGGCTGCCGGCGTGAACGACTTTGTGACCAAGCCGGTGCAAATCGGCCAGCTGCAGGCAGCGATGCAAAAATGCTTGGCTGCCGCCCCTGCGGCCCTGCCAACCGCCTCAGTGCCTGCGGCGAAGCCCTAGCAAGCCGTGGCCCGGCAAGCCGCGCTGCAAGTAGTCCATGGCAATGGGCTCGAGCGCAGCGGCTTGAATACCCAGATCGGCCAAACCGGCCTCAATGCCGGTGGCCACGTTGTCCACTTTCATCGAGTCGAGGTTGTCGCCGCTCATGAGGGGCTCGCCGGGAGCAAGCTGCATCATGGCGGCTTGCAGGCGCCCCGCCCATTCGGGCAGCGGAATCACTGGGCGGCCACGCCCCTCCGCAATGCCGGCCCACACGCCAGCGCCCTGCACCAGCGCGCCCAAGGTGAAGACCTGCGGGCCGCAGGCCTCCCACACGCCGGTCGCCCCTGCAGCTGCGCGGGCCTGTACCAGCCGCACCACGGCAGTGGCGACGTCTTCCACCCACACCGGCTGAAAGCGCGCATGGGCGCCCGCCAGCGGCATGAAGGGGAACACTTGTTGGAGCTTGGCAAACATGTTCAAAAACTTGTCTTCCGCACCAAAAATGACACTGGGCCGCAGTACCGACACGGCCAAGGCCGGGTGGCTCAGGGCCAACTCGCCACGCGACTTGCTGCGCAGGTAGCGCGAAGGCGCGGCATCGGGCTGCTGCGGGTTGGCGCCCAGCGCGCTGATGTGCACCACGCGCGGCACACCAGCCGCCACCGCGGCACGGGCCAAGCTGGCGGGCAAGTCCACATGCACCTTTTGGAAAGCGGCCTCGGTGCCATGGAGGATGGCGACCAGGTTCACCACCGCATCGTGCCCGGCCAGCGCCTGCTGCAAGGCCACGGGGTCATGGACATTGAGCTCCGCCACTGTGACCGTGGGCAAGGTTTGCAGCTCACGCGCGTTGGCGGCGCGCCGTGTGGCCACCGTGACGGTGTAGCCCTGTTTGACCAGTTTCTGGACCACGTGGCGCCCGACAAAGCCGGTGCCACCAAGAACAAATATGTTTTTCATGCAGACAG
>DAINNP010000135.1:5539-6714 GCA_036735785.1 Rhodoferax sp.
TTTAGATCACCACCGGCTCCGGCTCCAGCAGGATGCCGAAACGCTCGTACACACTGGTCTGAATGGCTTTGGCCAGGGTCATGACTTCGCCCCCGGTGGCGCCGTTGCCGTCCACCCCGGCGCCGCGGTTCACCAGCACCAGCGCCTGCTTTTCATACACACCGGCCTGGCCTACCGATTTGCCCTTCCAGCCGCACGAGTCGATCAGCCAGCCGGCGGCCAGCTTGACCGAGCCGTTGTCCAGCCGGTAGTGCACGACCTTGGGGTCGCGGGCGATGATGTCTTCGCACTGCTCGGCGGTGACCGTGGGGTTTTTGAAGAAACTGCCGGCGTTGCCGATGACGGCCGGGTCTGGCAACTTGGCGCGGCGCACCTCGCACACCCAGTCGTAGATCTGGCGGGCGGTGGGCTCGGTAACACCGTGTTCGGCCATCTTGCGCTCGATATCGGCATAGCCCAGCACCGGCTTCCAGGCCTTGGGCAGAGCAAAGCGCACCCGCAAAATCAAGGCGCGGTCTTTCAAGCCCAGGGGCAAGTGCAGGTCGGCCTCGCCGCTGCTGGCGTGTTTGAACACCGAGTCGCGGTAGCCAAATGCGCATTGCGCGGCGTTCAGGGTGAATACTTGGCCGGTCAGCAGGTCGATGGCGTCCAGCGAGTCAAAGCGGTCTTGCAGCTCCACGCCATAAGCGCCCACGTTTTGCACTGGCGAGGCGCCCACGGTGCCGGGGATTAGGGCCATGTTTTCCATGCCCGGCAGGTTCTGGTCCAGCGTCCAGGTCACGAAGTCGTGCCAGTTTTCGCCAGCGCCGGCTTCCACAATGACGGACTTGGCCGTTTCGCCCACGACCTTGAGCCCGCGGACCTCGACTTTCAGCACGAGGGGTTTGACGTCGCCGGTCAGCACAATATTGCTGCCGCCCCCCAGCACAAACTTGGGCACAGCGGCCCACTCAGGATCGGCCAACAGTTGGTGGACGTCGGCTTCACTGGTGATTCGGGCCAGCGCCTGGGCCTTGGCCACAATGCGGAAGGTGTTGAACGCCTGCAGGGGAATGTTTTTCTCGACTAACATCCTCAGATTGTCTCATTGCATTTTTTAGAGCGAGCCCCATGCCCTCATTTGATACCGTATGCGAAGCCGACTTGGTCAAGGTCAAGAACGGCGTAGAAAACAC
>DAINNP010000136.1:0-6702 GCA_036735785.1 Rhodoferax sp.
CATGAACCTGCTGGCCCTGGATACCGGAACCGAATTTCTCTCGATCGCCCTGCGCACCGACGGGCCCCATGGCTCGCGTGTTGTGGAGCATCAGAGCGCCGGGGGGGCCAAGGCATCGACGGATTTGATTGCGGCCGTATTGCAGATGCTGGCCGATGCCGGGGTGCGCTTGGCAGACCTGGACGCCATCTGCTTTGGCAGCGGCCCTGGCTCCTTTACCGGTTTGCGCACCGCTTGCTCGGTGGTGCAGGGCTTGGCCTTCGGGGCAGGGGTGCCGGTGTTGCCGGTGGACTCGCTGTTGGCGGTTGCCGAAGACGCGCGGTTTCGTGCCCTGCCGGACGCGCCGCTGCTGCAGGTGACCGCCCTGTTGGATGCCCGCATGGACGAGATGTATGCCGCCTGCTACCGTTTTGAAAGCGGCCAGTGGCAGACCTTGAGCGCCAGTGCCCTTCTGCGGCCCGAGGACTGGGCTGCCAGCCCCGCGGGCGACGCGCCCCATGTCGTAGCGGGCAATGTTTTTGCGGTGTATGCCGATCGCCTGTCTCCTGCATCGCTGCAGGCTGCGCAGGTCGTGCCGGCCTTGCCTTTGGCGGCCGCCATGTTGCGGCTGGCACCGGCCTTGCTTGCCCAGGATCTGGCCGTGGATGCTGCTTTGGCCATGCCCAGCTACATCCGCGACAAAGTCGCAAAAACCACTGCCGAGCGGGAGGCTGAAAAAGCCGCTGCCCTTGCGGCCGCTGTGCCATGAGCCCCTATCGCGCGGTGCCCGCAGCAGACGTAGTCCACGAGGCCACGTTCGAGCCCATGCTCGCGGATTCGCTGGACCGGGTGCTTCAGGTGGAGCAACGCACCTACGCCCACCCTTGGAGTCGTGCCAACTTTATCGATGCCCTGCACAGTGGCTACCAGGCCCAGATGATCACCGGCCACGGCGAGTTGTTGGGTTACTTTGTGGCCATGAAAGGGGTGGACGAAGTGCACCTGCTCAACATCACGGTCGCCCCCGAATACCAAGGCCAGGGCTGGGCCCGCGTCATGCTCGATGCCTTGGGCGTCTGGGCCCGCGGGCAAGGCGCACAGTGGCTCTGGCTGGAGGTGCGGGTGCATAACGCACGCGCCATTCAGGTGTACGAGGCGCATGGCTTTCGCCGCGTGGGCATGCGCAAAGCCTATTACCCCGCAGACCGCGGGCAGCGCGAAGACGCCATCGTCATGAGCCTGGCACTGGAGCACTGAACACCATGGCATTGCAACTCGATGAGCGCCAACGCGCCATGCTGCTGGAAATGGGCGTTCGCGTCTGGTTGCCCGGTACCGCTTTCGCCGTCCTGGCAGATAACGACCCGGCACCCGTAGCGCCCACCCGTGTGGCGGTGGTCAGCCCGGTGACCCGTGCGCCGCAGCCGGCACCGGTAGTGCCCAAGCCCCCGGCAGCCGCCCCGGAGGCGGTGCCGGTGCAACCGTCGGACCTGGCCGCGCTGGACTGGAATGGCTTGGCAGACACTGCCGCAGCCTGCACCGCCTGCGGCTTGTGCGCGGGCCGCAAATTCGGCACCCTGCAACCAGCCGCCCAAGCCCAGGCTGATTGGATGGTGGTGGGGGATCCGCCGGAAGAGGAGGAAGACGCCGCCGCCCAAGCCTTCACCGGTGCACCCGGGCAACTGCTCGACAACATGCTGCAAGCCGTGGGAGCAAGCCGCACCGGCAGCGGGCCGCAAGGCGCCTATGCCACCAATGTGGTGAAGTGCCGCCCGCCGCATGGCCGCAATCCCGCGCCTGCCGACCTGGCGGAGTGCGCGCAGTTCCTGCAGCGCGAGGTGGAGCTGGTCCGGCCGAAAGTGATTTTTGCGGTGGGCCGCTTCGCCATTCAGACGCTGCTGTCCGAGCATGGCCCGCTGGCCACCCAACCTTTGGGCAAGCTGCGCGGCATGGTGTACCGCTACCGCGGCATCCCGGTGGTGGTGAGTTACCACCCCAAGCTGCTGCTGCGCAACAGCGCGGACAAGGCCAAGGCCTGGGCTGACTTGTGCCTGGCCATGGACAGCATCACCCCTTCTTAAAATAGGTTCCCATGACATTTATTGAACAATTGCGCACTGCCGAGCGCGAAAACGGCTCGTTGTTGTGCGTGGGGCTGGACCCGGAGCCGGCCAAATTTCCGACCCATTGGCGCGGGGACGCCAGCAAGATTTACGACTTTTGCGCGGCCATCGTCGACGCCACGGCGGATCTGGTGAACTCGTTCAAGCCGCAGATTGCCTACTTTGCAGCCCATGGCGCCGAAGCCCAACTCGAAAAGCTGATGGAGCACATGCGCCGCACCGCGCCGGGCGTGCCGGTCATTTTGGATGCCAAGCGTGGCGACATCGGCAGCACTGCAGAGCAGTACGCCAAAGAGGCGTTTGAGCGCTACGGCGCCGATGCGGTCACCCTTTCGCCCTTTATGGGTTTTGACTCGGTGGCTCCGTATTTGAAGTACCACGGCAAAGGCGCCTTCCTGCTGTGTCGCACCTCCAACCCCGGGGGCGATGATTTCCAGCCGCAGCGTCTGTTAGATGTGCCCGGGCAGCCCCGGCTATACGAACACATTGCTGCCCTTGCACAGGGCCCTTGGAATCTTAATGGCCAGTTGGGGCTGGTGGTCGGCGCGACCTATCCGGCAGAGATTGAGCGGGTGCGTGCATTGGCGCCCACGGTGCCCTTGCTGATTCCCGGGGTCGGCGCCCAGGGCGGCGATGCGGTCGCCACCGTCAAGGCCGGGTGGAAGTCGGTGAACGGCGAGACGACTGCGCCGATCGCGGTGAACTCTTCCCGCGCGATTTTGTATGCGTCTGCAGGCATGGACTTTGCCTCGGTAGCCCGGGCAGAGGCGATCCGCACCCGCGCAACCCTGCAACAAGCCGCCGCAGCGTAATCTGCATTCGTAAGTATTTGTAACGCAACTGATGAAGTAGCGGTCCTACACCGTAATCCTCCTTGAAGGGCTTGTTAGCAAAGGTGCGCAAGTCCATCCGCCCATGAAAGACGGTATGGAAACAGATACATCTCCCACGACACAGCAGCCGCGCGCCAGTGCACTTCAGCGCAATGCTGGCATCTCCATGGCAGGGCTCTCAACGCTTGCGCTTGCCGCCTGCGGCGGAGGCGAGGGCGGTAGCACAACCGCCGCTGCAACCCCGACGTACACACCGGTAGACACTGGCAGGAGCGTGGCCTTGTCCAGCTCGGCTGCACCTGTCAATGATGCGCAAGCCGCCCGGTTTCTGTTGCAAGCCGGTTTGTCGGCGAGTAGCGCCGACATTGCCTCGGTGCGCAGCTTGGGCTACGCCGGGTGGATGAGGGCCGAGATCGCCAAACCCTCTGGTATCAGCGGTTGGGACTGGCTCGATTCTCAGGGTTACGGCAATGCCCTGGACCCCGGCAACTTTTACGACTCCGAGTCTCCCGGAGACCACATGATCTGGAGCCAATTGGCGACGGCGACCGATCCGATGCGCAAGCGTGCAGCGCTTGCGCTTTCAGAGGTTTTGGTGGTGTCGCTCAGTGGCTTGGAGGTTACCTGGCGCAGCCATGTGATTGCACGGTATTGGGACATTCTGGTGCAACACGCGTTCGGCAATTTCAGGGAGCTGCTGGAGGCCATCACCCTGAACACAGCGATGGGGGTCTACCTCAACACCAAAGGCAACCTGAAGGAAAACGTCAGCACCGGTCGTTTGCCCGACGAAAACTATGCCCGCGAGGTGATGCAGCTATTCACCATCGGGCTCTACAAGTTGAACCCGGACGGCACCCAGCAGTTGGACGGCAATGGCAAGCCGCAAGACACCTACACCCCCAGCGATGTTGCCAATCTGGCCCGGGTATTTACCGGCTATGACGTGGATCGCAGCCAGAACGTGGACACCGTGATTCCCCAGACCGGTGGCGGCACCCGCACTATCCCGAACACGAGTTACGCCCGCTTGCCGATGAAGCTCACAGCGTCCAACCACTCCACATTGGCCGCTACTTTTCTCAATGTGACGATTCCGGCCAACACGCCGGGTGCGCAGGCCTTGAAAACGGCGCTGGATACCTTGTTCAACCACCAGAACACAGCCCCTTTCATTTGCAAGCAACTGATTCAGCGCCTGGTAACCAGCAACCCCACCCCGGCCTACGTGGCCCGTGTGGCGGCCGTTTTTGCCAATAACGGGGCGGGCGTGCGCGGAGACATGGCCTATGTGTTTGCCGCCATCTTGAATGACGACGAGGCACGTAACGCCAGCGGGCTGACTGCGCCGGAGTTCGGCAAACTGCGTGAGCCCATGTTGCGTCTGGTGCAGTGGCTGCGCACCTTCAACGTGACCTCCACCGCGGGTACCTGGAAGATCTGGAGTACAAGCAATGCGGCCGACTCCCTGGGCCAAAGCCCCCTGCGGTCTCCGTCGGTATTTAACTTCTTCCGTCCCGGTTATGTGCCGCCGTCTACGGTGGCGCCACCGGCTACCGGCTTGAGTGCCGGAAAAGTGGCCCCCGAATTCCAGATCGTGAACGAGAGCAGCGTCGGCGGCTACTTGAACCTCATGATGAATGTGATCGACACCGGTTTTAACTCCGGTGACATCAAGGCCACATACACCACCGAGTTGACGCTGGTGCTCGACCCCACCGCATTGGTGCAGCGCCTGAACCTGCTGATGGCTGCAGGGCAGTTGTCCGCAGGCACAGTCACCACCATAGTGAATGCCCTGGCAGGTGTGAATGTGACGGCTAGCAGCAGTGCCGCGATCAAACGCAACCGGGTGTGCGCGGCGGTTCTTATGGTGATGGCGAGTGTGGAATATCTGGTTCAAAAATAAGGCGCAAACCGATGACAAGCTCAACCCCTCCTGATCTGCAGCGCCGTGCGTTTTTGCGCCGCTCCGGCCAACTCGCTCTGACCGGTACCGCCTTGCCGTTTGCGATGAATCTGGCCGCCTTGGGTGAGGCGGCAGCATTCAATGCCCCCTCAGGGGACTACAAGGCGCTGGTGTGCGTGTTTTTGTATGGTGGCAACGACTACGCCAACACCTTGATTCCTTACGACGACGCCAACTACAACCTCTACAGCGCGATTCGTGGCGGCGGTAGTGGCCAGACGGCCGGTGGTATCGCGCTCGCCAAATCGAACTTGACGTCAACCCTGCTGACCCCAGCCGCCGCCCTAGTGGATAGCCAAGGCCAAACCGGGCGGCAGTTTGCCCTGAATCCCAGCATGACCGGACTTGCCGGCCTGTTCAATACCGGCAAGATGGCGGTGCAGCTCAACGTCGGGCCACTGGTGAAGCCACTGACCCGCACCCAGTACAACAGCAGCGACCTGGTCAGTTTTCCCCGCCCTCCGCAGTTGTTTTCGCATAACGACCAGCAAAGCATCTGGCAATCGTCTTCACCCGAGGGGTCGACAGTAGGTTGGGGGGGGAACTTGGGCGATCTGGCCCTCGACAACAGCTTGAACAGCCCATCCGTGTTTACCGGAATTTCGGTTTCGGGGAACGCGGTGTTTTTGTCCGGCGACACAGCGCTGCAGTACCAGGTCAGCACCAGCGGTGCGATCAAAATCAAGCCGGCGACCAACACCTGGGTCTATGGAAACCCGTCCGTGGCTGCGGCGATCACCAGTCTGATGCGGGAAAACCGGGTGCACAAACTCGAGAACGAATACAACGCCGTTACCAAGCGCGCATTGGATGCCGAGTCGGCGGTAAGCACTGCCCTTTCAGAGACCGTGCCTTCTACCGTGTTCCCGTCAGATTCGCTGGGCAACCAGCTCAAGATGGTCGCGCGCTTGATCAAAGGGCGGGCCGCTTTGGGTGTGCGCCGGCAGGTGTTCTTTGTGTCGATCGGCGGATTCGATTTGCATGACAACCTGATCCGGGACCACGGGACCTTATTGGGCCGGGTCAGTGCCGCCATGACCGCGTTTTACAACGCGACCGTAGAAATGGGCGTGGAGAACCAGGTGACCTCGTTCACTGCATCCGACTTTGGCCGCACCTTGTCGTCCAACGGCGATGGCTCCGACCACGGGTGGGGTAGCCATCATTTTGTCGTGGGTGGTGCGGTAGCCGGTCAGCGTTTTTTCGGCGAAGCCCCGCCCATCAATGTGACCGATGGCTCCGGCTGGCCCCGCGTCTACTCCGCGGCGGAGCAATGGCATGTCGGGCAAGGTCGCTTGCTGCCCCGCACCTCGGTTGATCAGTACGCCGCCACTTTGGCCAAGTGGTTTGGCGTGACCACCACCGAAATGCCGCAAGTACTCGCCAACATCAACAACTTCGGGGCTCCCGCCGGCCGGGCAGATTACCCGTGGGATCTGGGTTTTATGACGTGATGCTATGAAATCAGGAGCTGTAGGCGCATGTTTTACGTGCGCTGGAGCCTGATTTTATGCATTATTTAGTGCTGAGGCTTCTCAATGCCCAGCTCGGCCAGTTCCGCATCGGTGAACACCCGGGAGCGGGTGTGAAACGCTTTGCCCTCCGGCCCTTCGAGCGAGAAGGTGCCACCATGGCCTTCGATCACGTCGATGATGAGCTGGGTGTGTTTCCAGTACTCGTATTGCCCGATGCCGATGTAGAAGGGGCTACCGCCGATGTCGCCCAAATACACATCGCCCGCACCCATGGTGATTTCGCCGGGCAGGTAGCAGTTGGCCGCGCTGTTGTCGCAGCAGCC
>DAINNP010000137.1:0-6619 GCA_036735785.1 Rhodoferax sp.
TATGCAACATCTGAGCATTAATCAGTATCTTCGTGACCACATCCGGACAGTTCCCGATTGGCCGACGCCGGGAGTGCAGTTCCGCGACATCACGCCTTTGCTGCAAGATGCCAAGGTATTCCGGGTCTTGATCGACGCCTTCGTGCACCGTTATATGGACCCCGCTATGCGGCCTGATGTCGTCGCGGGGCTGGATGCACGTGGCTTTATTTTGGGTGCCGTGGTGGCCTACGAGCTCAACATCGGCTTTGTGCCGATCCGGAAAAAGGGCAAACTGCCCTTCACCACCGTCGAAGAAACCTACGAGCTGGAATACGGCAGCGCAACGGTGGAGCTCCATACCGATGCGGTCAAGCCGGGTGACCGGGTCCTTTTGATCGACGACCTGATCGCGACCGGGGGCACCATGATGGCGGGGAGAAAACTATTGGAGCGCCAAGGAGCCCATGTGATGGAAGGCGCTGCCATCGTAGACCTGCCGGAGTTGGGTGGCTCTCAGAAGCTGCGTGATTCGGGCCTGCCGCTGTTCACCTTGGTGGACTTTTCCGGCCACTGAAAGCAACACGGTTAACGGCGGACCGAACCGGCTCAGTTCAGTTCGCCGTACTGTGTTGTACCTAAAGGAAACAAACGTTCGTTCAACTCTGCATCACTGAAGCGGACGGGGGCAGGATTGCGCTTTGCGGACTTGATGATCTCTCCCGGCGCAGACAAGGCCGGCGCAGCGGGCACTGACGAAAGTGCACGCTTGAAGGCCTCAATCTCTGAAGGTTGAAGCGGCTCAAATCGTTCTGCTTGGCGAGCACTGGTATTTGAATGGGCCGGCAGGACCTGTTCCCCTGTGCCGAGTTGTTCATTGATGCGCCAGTACATGGCGGTCACCAGCAAGTCATGGCGATTCTTCGCAATTTTCCCGATATGGCTTTCGATGCCAAGCAACAACTTGGCATCGCGCACATTGTGCTCCGCCAAATCCACCATGATCAAGTACTGGCGTCCCCGTGAGTCCAGAGACAAAACTTTGAACTTGTAGCTGCCGGAGAGGAGCCCTGCACCTGTCATCGACTCACGGACAACGGCATACAAAGACTCTCGGCGCTCATTGCGTTCGGCCTTACGCCCATGGGGCTCTTGCGCGTCTGCGGGAAGCGCTTTTTTCGTACGAGAACGTGTGCCGGCACTCCGACCCGATGGGGCGCCAGGCGCTGCAGGATGTGTGGTGTCTGCCGAACGGCTAAACCATTTGAAAAAAGACATCAGAACTAGTCCTTCCCTTGAAAGCACGGCACCCGACTATTTGCCAATACAAAACTTCGAAAAAATGACGCCCAGCAAGTCATCTGCACCGAATTCACCAGTGATTCGGTTGAGCGCATTCTGACCCAAACGCAGCTCTTCGGCGAGCAGGTCCAAGGCGTTACTGCCATTCGCCAGCAAATCAGAAGCGTGCGCCAAATGGTCGGCTACTTCCTTCAACGCATGCAAATGGCGCTGGCGTGCGATAAAGGTGCCCCCTTGGGCAGGCTGCCAACCCGCCGCCTCCAAGAGGTGTGAGCGCAGAGTGTCGAGGCCTGCACCTGTCTTCGCAGAAAGCACAAGCCCCTCGTCAGAAGAAGCCAATGGTTGTGCATCGGCTTTGTTCCAGACATGGATGACCGGCACCTTTTGTGGCAATTTTTGGGCTAACGTGGCCGCTATATCTGCGTCAGCCGCTATGTAATCAGGAGCACTGCAACGGGTTAGGTCGTGCAAAAACACAACGGCGTCTGCGGCAGTAATGGCCTCCCAGGCACGGGCAATGCCGATTTGCTCCACGGCATCGTCGCTTTCGCGCAGACCCGCTGTGTCGATGATGTGCAGTGGCACGCCCTCGATCTGGATGGTTTCCTGCACTTTGTCGCGGGTGGTCCCGGCGATCGGCGTCACGATGGCGAGTTCGGCGCCCGCCAGTGCGTTGAGCAAGGACGATTTACCAGCATTCGGCTGGCCTGCAATCACCACCTTCATGCCCTCACGCAGCAGCGCGCCTTGTGCAGCTTTGGCTTGCACCGCGAGCAACGCGGTTTGCAAGCGCTGCAACTGGCCCACAGCATCCGCTTTTTCAAGGAAATCAATTTCCTCTTCGGGGAAATCCAGCGTGGCCTCTACCAGCATGCGCAGGTGAATCAGGGCATCGCGCAAGGAGGCGACCTGTTTTGAAAAAACACCCGAGAGAGACTGGCTGGCACTGCGTGCAGCGGCTTCCGTGCTCGCATCGATCAAGTCTGCAATCGCTTCCGCTTGCGCGAGATCGAGCTTGTTGTTGAGAAACGCACGTTGGGTGAATTCACCGGGATCCGCCAAGCGCAAGGCAGGCAAAACCGCACCTTCATCACCGGGCCCGGGCTGCGCAGCAATTTCGAGGCAACGGGCGACAAGAAGCTGCAAAACAACCGGCCCACCATGCGCTTGAAGCTCAAGAACATCTTCGCCGGTGAATGAACGGGGCCCCGGAAAAAACAAAGCCAGTCCATGGTCAATGGGCTGGCCTTGCGCGTCGGGGAAAGGAAGGTAAGTCGCTTCGCGCGGCACCAGTGTGCGCCCGAAGAACGCCTCGGTGAACGCGAGCAGCGATTTACCGCTCACCCTCACGATACCGACGGCGCCACGGCCAGAGGCCGTAGCGATGGCGGCAATCGGGTCAGTATGCCGTGACAGCACCTCGTCCCGGCCCGATTACTTGAACTTCGGCAGATTGAACTGCGGTGGCACGCCCATGCGGGTGTTGATGATCCACTGCTGTGCAATCGACAGAATGTTGTTGGTGATCCAGTACAGCACCAAGCCAGACGGGAAGAAGAAGAACATCACACTGAACGCCAGTGGCATGAACCACATCATCTTGGCTTGCAAAGGATCCGGAGGTGCCGGATTCAGCGCAGTTTGCAGCAGGGTCGTCAAGGTCATGACCACGGGCAGGATAAAGAATGGATCAGGCGAAGACAAATCCTGGATCCACAAAATCCACGGCGCGTTGCGCATTTCTACGCTGGACAACAACACCCAGTAGAGCGCAATGAAGACCGGGATCTGCACCATGATCGGGAAGCAACCACCCATGGGGTTCACCTTCTCTTCACGATAGATGCGCATCATCTCCTGTTGCATCTGCTGCGGGTTGTCCTTGAGACGTTCGCGCATTTCCATGATGCGGGGGTTCACCGCCTTCATCTTGGCCATGCTGGCATACGCCTTGGCATTGAGCCAGTAGAACGCGATCTTCAGCAACAGCACCAAGGCTACGATAGACCATCCCCAGTTCTGGATGAAGCTGTGCAACTTATCGAGCAACCAGTACAAAGGCTTGGCCAGAATGGTCAACCAGCCGTAGTCTTTCACCAGCTCCATGCCGGGAGCCAAAGCTTCGAGCTTCTTCTCCTCTTGGGGGCCCACAAACAGTTTGGCTTCCACCGCCTTAGTTTGACCGGGGGCCACTGTTTCCAGCGGCGTAATCATGGTGGCGCGGTAGCAGCAATCAGCAACCGCCGCCCCCACATCTCGCGCATCCAGAGAGAAAGTGCGTTTCACATCCGCAGGCAAGATCCAAGCACTGGCGAAATAATGCTGCACCATGGCGATATAGCCGTTGGTGCTTTCCTTCTCAAAATCGGCCTTGCCTTTTTTGATGTCACTGAACTCGACCTTCTGGTACTTCTTGACGTCGGTGTAGACCGCAGGGCCTGTGAACGTGGAATAGAAAGAAGACTCACCGGCAGGTTTGTTGCCGTCACGCACCAGTTGCAAATACAACTGGGGGTTCAGCGCGGTCGCGCCAGTGTTGATCACTTCATGCTTGACGGCAATATCGTATGCACCCCGACGCAATGTGTAGGTCTTTACGAGCTTGATACCGCCCGTGTCTTGCGAAGTGAAAACAATTTTGAGCTCGTCTTGTCCGTCTTTGAGCACCTTGTCACCACTCACCGCCATCACCGACTTGTGGGTCGGGAAGCTGTCCGGCGCCACGCCGCCGATCAACCCGGTCTGGGCTTGGTAATAACGATCCTTGGTGTCGTCCAACAAGACGAAATTGCGTGTCTTGTCGTTGGAGTCCAAATACTGCAAAAACTCTGTCCGCACCAACGCGCCACCTTGCGTGTCGAACGTCATTTTGAGCACATCCGTGCTGACCTCAAAACGCTCAGACGCCACGGCTACCGCAGACTCGGCCATTGGTGCTTGCCCTGTGACCGCTGGTGCAACGGGCACACCCGCGGATGCACTCACTGCAGGGGCAGGAGCCGACGCTGCTTTTTGTGTCGGATTAGGGAAGAAAGTGGCTTGCTTTCCGTTGTGGATCTGCCACTGATCCCACAACAGGACCATGGAGAACCCAAAGATCACCCACAAAATGGTGCGGCGAATATCGTTCATGAAGACTTCTTCTCAGAGGGGGATTGAATCAAGCGACGGAAGAGTCGCGGCGCATTTTCGGGCACGGGATCGTGCCCACCCGCGCACCACGGGTGACAGCGCGCAAGACGCGCGACCGTCAAGTAGCTGCCTATTGTCGCACCGTGCCGTTCGAGGGCTTCAAGCGCATACACAGAACATGTGGGGTTAAAGCGGCAAGCGGATCCTAGCCAGGGGCTCAACATCAAGCGATAGCCACGCACCAACCCTATCAGGATCCGCTTCATCATGGCCTCACCTGTAACAGATCGGAATCCGCCTTGCCGGGCAACGGGCCCACAATTTGGCCGAAAAGATCCATTAGTTCGCTGCGCACAGCCGCTTTCAAGGCATCTGACGTAGCGCTCACAAAGACTTTGCGATCAAAGTCGCGCCGCAAACGGATCAAGTGAGCTTTTTCTTTCAGCAATGGAGCGAACTCAGCCCCCAAGCTGTACACCTGGCGCTTGATCGTATTGCGGGTCACCGCCCGTTTGGCCCAGCGCTTGGGTGCCATCGCTCCCAGCCAGAGGCCCGGCTCAGGAAAAACGGAAGGATTTGTATCTACGCCAGAAACACCAACAGCGCAGCAATGCAAAGCAAAGTGCGCTGTTTTTGAAACCGTAGAGCCACCCAGAACCGCTTGGAACTGGGCGCGCGTTTGAAGGCGCTTAACGGCAGGCAGCCTGCCGATGTGCGGTTCCGCTATCACCAAAAGCCAAAAGCTCTGGTTTGCGAAGCCGTCTTAGACAGCCAGACGCTTGCGGCCTTTGGCGCGGCGTGCATTGATCACAGCGCGGCCGCCGCGAGTCTTCATGCGGACCAGGAAACCGTGGGTGCGTGCGCGACGGATTTTGGAAGGTTGGTATGTGCGTTTCATGAAATTTTCCTAACAGGCTCAGTGGTATCTGCGTGGTCCGCCAGTGCTACTCACCGGGGACTAGATAACGCAGATTTCGGTCTTATCGCCCCGAACACAATCAGGGGAACCGCGGATTATCGCAAATTTTCCCAAGCAGGGCAACACCTTAGGCGGCAATCAGATTCTTTTGCACGAACTGCGGGCGTCCCGGTCGACAATGTGGATAAAGTATTGATAAATTAGAATGTGCTTCGCAGCAAACAACAACTATCCACAGAAGCTGACCCGCACAATGACCCAGGGCTCCCTCCCTTCCCCCCACGACGGCTCCAATTTTGAACTCGGGCAAAGCCTGTGGCAGAGCTGCGTCGATCAGCTCGCCCAAGAGCTTCCCGAGCAACAATTCAATACTTGGATCAAGCCGCTCACCGCCCTCGTTCACGAGGACATGTCCAAAATTACGGTGTTCGTTGCCAATCGCTTCAAACTCGACTGGGTTCGTGCCCAGTACAGCCAACGCATTGCCGGAATGCTCGAGAAGCTTTATGGGCAAGCTGTAGCCGTTGAGTTAGTGATCACTCCGAGAGAGGCGCCCGTGCGCCCGACAGCGGCTCCCCGTGCCGCTGAGGTGCCTGCAGCCATCGAAGAAGTCGAAGTAGGCGAAGACCGCTTCGCCGGCGTCCCCAAAAGCCGCCTCAACAGCATGCTCACCTTCGAGAGCTTGGTGGAAGGCACTGCAAACCGCATGGCGCGTGCAGCCGCGATGCATGTGGCCACCATGCCCGGGCACTTGTACAACCCCCTGTTTATTTATGGCGGCGTAGGCTTGGGCAAAACCCACTTGATGCACGCCGTAGGCAACCGCCTGCTTGTGGATAAGCCCGGCTCCAAGGTGCTTTACATCCACGCAGAACAATTTGTGTCGGACGTTGTGAAGGCCTATCAGCGCAAGACTTTTGACGAATTCAAGGAGCGATACCACTCCCTAGACCTGCTGTTGATCGACGATGTGCAGTTCTTTGCGAACAAAGACCGTACCCAGGAAGAGTTTTTCAACGCCTTCGAAGCCCTGCTGGCCAAGAAGTCCCACATCGTGATGACCAGCGACACCTATCCCAAGGGTCTGGCCGATATTCACGAGCGTTTGGTGTCCCGTTTTGACTCCGGCCTGACGGTGGCCATCGAGCCGCCGGAGCTCGAAATGCGGGTGGCGATTCTGATCAACAAAGCGCATGCCGAGGGCTCTGAAATGCCCGAAGAAGTGGCGTTTTTTGTGGCGAAAAACGTGCGCTCCAACGTCCGCGAGCTCGAAGGCGCGCTGCGCAA
>DAINNP010000138.1:0-3732 GCA_036735785.1 Rhodoferax sp.
ATGGGGCGGCCCTTTGGTTTTGTTGCGTTGCTGGGCGTGATTGCCCTGATGGGAATGATCCAGCGCAACTCGGTGATTCTGATCGACCAGATTGAGCAGGACAGGGCGGCGGGTATTCCGGCTTGGGACGCGATTGTGGAGTCTGCAGTTCGACGGTTACGTCCGATTGTGCTCACCGCTGCGGCGGCTGTGCTGGCCATGATTCCGCTGTCTCGCTCGGTTTTCTGGGGGCCGATGGCCGTGGCGATCATGGGTGGCCTTATCGTGGCTACGGTCCTGACATTGCTGGCTTTGCCCGCCATGTATGCCGCGTGGTTCCGGGTAAAACGCGAGAATCCTGCGCTGACCTGAAAGTGGGGCCCGCTTGCAGGTTAAAATAGCGGGCTTACCGATTTCAAACGGGTGGCCGGGGTGTTGTGAGCAATGTTCACAAATGAGTCCGGCTCTCGAGTTTTGTTTTTTGCGCGGGTGGCGAAATTGGTAGACGCACCAGGTTTAGGTCCTGACGGTGGCAACACTGTGGGGGTTCGAGTCCCCCCCCGCGCACCAACTTAGAAATGCATCGATGCGATGCCCGCAGGTGAAAGTCCTGCCAATCAAACATTAGGAGTAGACGATGGCCGTTACTGTAGAGACTCTGGAGAAGCTGGAGCGCAAGATCACGCTGACACTGCCTGTGGGCGTGATCCAGACCGAAGTTGACAGCCGTCTGCGCAAGTTGGCGCGCACCGTCAAGATGGACGGTTTCCGTCCAGGCAAGGTGCCGATGAACGTGGTTTCCCAGCGTTACGGCTACTCGGTTCACTACGAAGTGATGAACGACAAAGTGGGCGAGGCATTTGCCACTGCCGCTAACGAAGCCAAGCTGCGCGTTGCGGGTCAGCCCAAGATTTCTGAAAGCGAAACTTCGCCTGAAGGCCAAATGGCTTTTGACGCGATTTTCGAAGTCTTCCCGGAAGTGAAAATTGCAGACTTGGCAGGTGCCGAAGTTGAAAAACTGACTGCCGATGTGACCGACGAAGCCATCGACAAGACCATCGAAATTTTGCGCAAGCAGCGTCGTACCTTTGCGCAGCGCGCACAGGACACCGCAGCCCAAGACACAGACCGCGTGACGGTAGATTTTGAAGGCAAGATCGACGGCGAACCTTTCGCCGGCGGCAAGGCTTCTGACTTCCAGTTCATTCTGGGCGATGGCCAGATGCTGAAGGAATTTGAAGACGCAACCCGTGGCATGAAGTCCGGCGAAAGCAAGACTTTCCCCTTGGCTTTCCCTGCGGACTACCACGGTAAAGACGTGGCTGGCAAGACAGCCGACTTCCTGGTCACTCTGAAGAAGCTCGAAGCCGCCAACCTGCCAGAAGTTAACGCAGACTTGGCCAAATCCTTGGGTATCGCCGAAGGCACCGTGGAGGCACTGCGCGCTGACATCCGCAAGAACCTTGAGCGTGAAGTCAAGCATCGCTTGCTGGCTCGCAACAAGCAAGCTGCAATGGACGCATTGGTCGCCAAGGCCGAGCTCGATTTGCCCAAGTCCAGCGTGCAAGCTGAGTTGGACCGCATGGTCGAAAGCGCCCGTGCAGACCTCAAGCAGCGTGGTATCAAGGATGCGGACAAGGCGCCGATCCCTGACGACATCTTCCGTCCACAAGCCGAGCGTCGCGTGCGTTTGGGTCTGGTAGTGGCTGAATTGGTTCGCTCCAATGACCTGGCCGCCAAGCCTGAGCAGATCAAGGCCCACGTCGAAGAACTGGCGGCCAGCTACGAGAAGCCAGCCGACGTGATCCGCTGGTACTACGGCGACAACCGCCGCATGGCAGAAGTCGAGGCGGTTGTGATTGAAAACAACGTGACCGAGTACATCTTGGCCAAGGCCAAAGTGACTGACAAGGCTGTGTCCTTCGACGAATTGATGGGCCAGAACTAAGGTCAGGCGCAGGCGCATTCTGTGCGTCGCAGCGAAATGGGGCTTGCGCGGGACTTGCAGTCCTGCGGCTAAGCCCCATTTGCTTTTTGGGCTTGTCTTTTTCGGTACAGTTACCCCCTACATTTTGGAGAGCTTATGAACGTCAAATACGGAATGTCCGGCGCAATGGAAACCCAAGCTTTGGGTATGGTGCCCATGGTCATCGAGCAATCGGGACGTGGCGAGCGTTCATACGACATTTATTCCCGTCTGCTGAAAGAGCGCGTTATTTTCCTAGTCGGACCGGTCAATGACCAGACTGCCAACTTGGTAGTGGCGCAGTTGCTGTTCCTGGAAAGCGAGAATCCTGACAAGGACATTTCTTTCTACATCAACTCCCCCGGCGGCTCTGTGAGCGCCGGCATGGCGATCTATGACACCATGAATTTCATCAAGCCTGACGTGTCCACCTTGTGCACCGGTATGGCGGCGAGCATGGGTGCATTTCTGTTGGCCGCCGGCGCCAAAGGTAAGCGCTTCTCCTTGCCCAATTCCAAGGTCATGATCCATCAACCCTTGGGTGGAACCCAGGGCCAAGCCACTGAAATCGAGATTCACGCCCGCGAGATTTTGAAAACCCGCGAGCAGTTGAACAAGATTCTGGCTGAGCGCACCGGTCAGCCCTTGGAGAAGATTGAGCGCGATACAGAGCGTGACTATTACCTCTCGGCAGACGAGGCCAAGGAATACGGCCTAGTGGATCAAGTGATCGCCAAGCGTCCTTGATACGGTAGGCGCAGTTCCCTCCAAGACGGTGCCTCTCCTGTGGAGAGGCACCGTTTTCATTTGGTTATCATTGCTTAACTTAGCGAAAAAAGGCACACATCCATGGCCGAGAAAAAAGGCTCAACCAGCGAAAAAACCCTGTACTGCTCTTTTTGCGGGAAGAGTCAGCATGAGGTGAAGAAACTCATTGCTGGACCGTCTGTCTTTGTGTGCGACGAATGCATTGACCTTTGCAATGAAATCATCCGTGATGAGTTGCCTGCTACGACTGAGAACAAAGAGTCGAAGTCTGATCTGCCCACTCCAGCAGATATCAAAGCCAACCTGGACAACTATGTCATTGGTCAAGAGCCGGCAAAGCGCACTTTGGCAGTGGCGGTTTACAACCACTACAAACGTCTGAAGCACAAAGAGAAGGCTAAGAAAGACGATGTTGAACTTGCCAAAAGCAATATCTTGCTGATTGGGCCTACGGGTTCGGGCAAGACTTTGCTCGCGCAAACCCTCGCCCGTATGCTGGATGTCCCCTTCGTGATGGCCGATGCAACCACGCTGACCGAAGCGGGCTATGTCGGTGAGGACGTTGAAAACATCGTGTTGAAGTTGCTGCAAAGCTGCAATTACGACGTCGAACGGGCACAGCGTGGCATCGTATACATCGATGAAATTGACAAAATTTCCCGCAAATCGGATAACCCTTCAATCACGCGTGATGTATCGGGTGAGGGCGTTCAGCAAGCGCTGCTCAAGCTGATTGAGGGCACGATGGCGAGCGTCCCTCCTCAGGGTGGGCGTAAGCATCCGAATCAGGATTTTGTGCAAATTGACACGACCAACATCTTGTTCATTTGCGGTGGCGCTTTTGCAGGGCTGGAAAAAGTGATCGGTAACCGGACAGAGTCTTCGGGTATCGGCTTTGGTGCAGCAGTCAAGAGCAAGCAGCAGCGTTCCTTGACGGAGGTGTTCAAGGAGGTTGAGCCTGAAGATCTGATCAAGTTTGGTTTGATTCCAGAGTTGGTGGGGCGGATGCCCGTGGTGGC
>DAINNP010000138.1:3832-6606 GCA_036735785.1 Rhodoferax sp.
GAGCGCGTCGTAGTCGATGAATCGACCATTGAAGAGAATAAACCTCCGCTGATGGTCTACCGCGAAACTGCCAAGAAGGCATAACCCGGAATCTGCCCCCATTCATCCGATAAGCGAGGTGTTTGGGGGCATTCAAGACCGCTCGGTGTGAGCATTGCGTTTTCATAATGGCTCGTACTTGTAATCCGGGCAATCCGGTCCATATTCAACAGGTAACGTAAAGGTTTTCCTATGTCTGGCCATATTCCCTTGCCTGCTTCCCCCCTAGAACTTCCCCTGCTGCCTTTGCGGGATGTCGTGGTGTTTCCGCACATGGTGATCCCTTTGTTTGTAGGGCGCCCGAAAAGCATCAAAGCGCTCGAGGCTGCCATGGAGGCAGAGCGCCGCATCATGCTGGTGGCCCAGAAGGCGGCTGCCAAAGACGATCCGTTAGTGTCGGATATGTTCGATGTGGGCTGTGTGTCCACTATTTTGCAGATGCTGAAGCTGCCCGACGGCACCGTCAAAGTGCTCGTGGAAGGCCATCAACGCGCTACGGTAAACAGCATTGCGGAAGGTGACTCTCATTTCACCGCCAACATCACCCCCATAGAGATGCCTGCGGCAGTGTCAGACGCCAGCCGCAAAGCCGGCAGTGAGGTAGAGGCCCTGCGCCGCGCGGTGATGCAGCAGTTTGACCAATACGTCAAGCTCAACAAAAAAATTCCGCCCGAGATACTCACGTCGATTTCCAGCATCGATGACCCGGGGCGTCTGGCTGACACGATTGCAGCGCACCTCCCGTTGAAGCTTGATAGCAAGCAAGCCATCCTGGGATTGCCGGAGGTCAAGGATCGTTTGGAGAGTTTGTTCGAGCAAATCGAGCATGAGGTCGACATCTTGAATGTGGACAAGAAGATCCGCGGCCGGGTCAAGCGGCAAATGGAGAAAAACCAGCGGGATTTCTACCTGAACGAGCAGGTCAAAGCCATCCAAAAGGAACTTGGAGAAGGCGAAGACGGTGCGGACATCGAAGAGATCGAGAAGAAGATCAAATCGGCAAAGATGCCGAAAGAAGCTTTGAAGAAAGCAGAAGCTGAGCTCAAAAAGCTGAAGCTGATGTCGCCCATGTCTGCAGAGGCTACCGTGGTCCGGAACTACATTGAGGTTTTGACAGGATTGCCTTGGTCTGCAAAGACGAAGATCAAGCACAACCTGCTCAACGCAGAGAATGTGTTGAGCGAAGACCATTACGGTCTCGACAAGGTCAAAGACCGCATTCTGGAATATCTCGCGGTGCAGCAACGGGTCGACAAAGTCAAGGCGCCCATTTTGTGCTTGGTAGGTCCTCCTGGCGTCGGTAAAACCTCGCTGGGGCAGAGTATTGCCAAAGCCACGGGGCGTAAATACGTTCGTATGGCTTTGGGTGGCATGCGCGACGAAGCTGAAATCCGCGGTCACCGTCGAACCTATATCGGCGCCATGCCCGGGAAGGTTTTACAGAGTCTTTCTAAAGTCGGGACCCGTAATCCACTGTTCTTGCTCGATGAAATCGACAAATTGGGCATGGATTTCCGTGGCGACCCAAGTAGCGCCTTGCTGGAGGTGTTGGATCCTGAGCAAAACAGCAAATTCGGCGATCACTATGTCGAAGTGGACTATGACTTGAGTGACGTGATGTTTGTCGCGACGTCAAACTCCATGAACATTCCGCCAGCGCTGTTGGACCGCATGGAGGTTATCCGCCTGTCTGGCTATACCGAAGACGAAAAAACAAACATTGCTATTACTTATCTGCTGCCCAAGCAGATGAAGAACAATGGTGTCAAAGACTCAGAGCTCTCGGTGGCCGAGAGTGCTGTGCGCGATATTGTTCGCTATTACACGCGTGAAGCCGGGGTCCGTTCTTTGGAACGTGAGCTCTCCAAGATTTGCCGAAAGGTAGTCAAGGGGCTTTTGCTGAAAAAGATGGAGCCACAAGTCGTTGTCACTGCAGAAAACTTGAATGATTTTCTGGGAGTTCGGCGCTACACCTATGGTCGAGCTGAAGAGCAAAATCAAGTGGGCCAAGTGGTCGGGCTTGCATGGACTGAGGTCGGTGGTGATTTGCTGACGATTGAGGCCGCGCTAACGCCGGGCAAGGGCATCATCACACGGACGGGTTCCCTGGGTGACGTTATGAAAGAGTCTGTCGAGGCTGCACGCACAGTGGTCCGTAGCCGGGCGCGCAGGCTGGGCATCAAGGATGAAACGTTTGAGAAAAAAGACATTCACATCCATGTGCCTGATGGCGCAACTCCCAAAGACGGACCGAGTGCCGGAGCGGCAATGGCGACGGCCTTTGTATCGGCACTGACTGGTATTCCCGTACGAGGCGATGTAGCCATGACCGGAGAGATCACACTTCGAGGTGAAGTGACGGAGATTGGTGGCTTGAAGGAAAAGCTGCTTGCCGCGCTTCGCGGGGGGATCAAGACGGTGCTGATTCCAGAGCAGAACGCGAAAGATTTGCAGGATATTCCCGCAAATGTGAAAGATGGTTTGGAAATTGTGCCCGTGCGCTGGATTGACCAAGTGTTGGAGTTGGCTTTGGAATCCCAGCCTGTGCCGATTCCTGAGGAAGAGTCCTTGCCCGCTGTTGTGGCAGAGGCTTCCAAGGATGCACTTGTCACACCAGTGAAGCACTGAACATCGCATTTTCCTAAAAAGTATTCGGTTTTTGATTTTGCGCGAAAAATCGCGCTATAATTTGAGGCTTGAAACGCGGGAATAGCTCAGTTGGTAGAGCGCAACCT
>DAINNP010000139.1:0-6582 GCA_036735785.1 Rhodoferax sp.
GACGACTACATGCCGCTCAAAAAGCCGCGCGGCTTGTCCGGCGGCAAAGGCGGAGTGCTGGTGGTCGGTATTGACTCGTTGATGACCCAGTTGGCGCGTTGCTGCAAGCCCGCGCCGCCAGACCTGATCAGCGGCTTTGTGACTCGTGGCAAGGGTGTGAGCGTGCACCGCTCGGATTGCTCCAACCTGCGCAACATGGTGAATCGCAGCGGCGACCGCCTGATCGAGGTGGAGTGGGGCGTGCCGCAGGGCAAAGACGGCAACGTCTACCCCGTGGATGTGGCGGTGGAAGCGCATGACCGCCAGGGCCTGCTGCGCGACATCTCGGAAGTGTTTGCCAAGGAAAAGATGAACGTCATTGGCGTGCAGACGCAGTCGGTCAAAGGCACGGCTTGGATGACGTTCACCGTGGAGGTGGCCGAAGCGGGCCGCTTGTCACGGGTGCTGAAGATTGTGGGCGAACTGAGCGGCGTGCGCTCGGCGCGGCGGCGCTGAACCCACTCATCGTTCAAGCGTCCAGCGCCACCTCGGCCAGCGGCACGCCGCACAGTGCGGCCAGCGCCTTCACCACCATGGCGTGGTCTTCGCGCTGGGGAATGCCCGACACCGTGACCACTCCCACCACGCCCACGCCACGCACGCGGATGGGGAAGCTGCCGCCGTGGGTGGCGTAGTCGCGCAGGGGCAAGCCCTGTTTGGCTTCCAGCGAACTGTTTTCTTGCTCCAAATTCAGCCCCAGCGCGTAGGAGCTGGTGTGCAGCAGCTCCACGGCGTTGCGCTTGCGGCGTGCCCAGTCGGCGTTGGTGGGGCCGGTGCCGGGCATGGCGTAGTAAAAAACTGTTTCCTTGGTCAGGCGCACCTCAATGGCCAGCGCCACACCCGCGTCTTCGCACAGCGTCTTGATGCGCGCCCCCAGGGCCCACGCACTGCTTTGGTCAAAGGCGTCGAATTGCAGGCGCTGCTCTTGCAGGGCCAGGCGGTCCAGGTCGGTGGCAATGGTCATGGTGATTGCTATAAATTTAGGAGCTTCTTGCGCAATGGATGCGGGGGCTTAAGGCATATTTTTATGCAAAATCTGGCTGCCCCAGCCGCTGCAGGATGGTACGCCAGTGCTGCGGCTCCACCGGCGTGATGGACAGGCGGTTGCCCTTTTTCAGCACCGTCAACTCTTGCAGATCGGGGTCTAGTCGCAACTCGGGTAGTGTCAAGTTGCGTGTTTTGTGCAGCACCTGCACATCCACCAAGATCCAACGCGGTGCTTCGGGTTTGCTGGCGGGGTCAAAGTAGGGCGAGCTGGCATCAAACTGCGTCGGGTCGGTATAGGCGCCAGATGCCACGCGCGCAATGCCGACGATGCCCGGCTCCGCACAGCTGGAGTGGTAGAACAGCACCCCATCGCCGACCTGCATGCCGTCACGCATGAAGTTGCGCGCCTGGTAGTTGCGCACTCCGGTCCAGGGCACGGTGGCGTTGGGCATGGCCAACACGTCGTCGATGGAGGCCTCGGCGGGTTCGGCTTTCATGAGCCAGTAGTTTTTCATGGGTGTTTTATTGGAATGTTTCTGGTAATGCATTTGCATTGTCTTGGCAATGCAAATGCATTACCATGGATGGCCAAGTGAATTTTGAACTGGAGTGCACGATGCCTGCCACCATGGAAGTCGAATCTACCCTGACTGAACGCTACCAGACCACGGTGCCCGAAACCGTGCGCCGCGCCTTGCGCCTGGGCAAGCGCGACAAAATCCATTACAGCATCCGCCCCGGTGGCGAGGTGGTGCTGACCCGAGCGAGCAATACGGAGACTGCGGACCCCGCACTGGGTGCTTTTTTGGGCTTTCTGGCGCAGGACATGACCCAGCACCCGGAGCGCCTGCAAGCCATTGATTCCGAATGGGTACAACGCATTCAAGCGCTCGCCACTGGCGTGGAACTGGATATGGACGCTGCGCTGTCGGCCGACGATGAATGAGCGGCCAGCCTGCCGAGCCTTGGGTCGTGAATGGTTGGTCGGTCTTTGCCCACCCACTCTTTCTAGCCCAACTCCAGGCCCTCACGTTGCAGGTGGAAGCCCTTAAAGCCAAAGACCCGCACGGATACGTGAAAAAGAACGCTACCAAGCGCTTGGCTGCAATTCAAAAGCTGGCGTTTGAAGTCATTCCTCAAGACCCGACGCGGCCTGAATACCGGCAGGGCGGCACCTTGGGCGACGAATACAAACATTGGTTTCGTGCTAAGTTTTTCCAGCAATACCGCCTGTTCTTTCGCTACCACTTGCAAGCCAAAATCATCGTGCTCGCGTGGGTGAACGATGAAGATTCCAAGCGGGCGTATGAAAGCAGTGATGACGCGTATAGGGTGTTTCGCAAGATGCTGGAGAGCGGGCATCCGCCGGATGATTGGGATGTTTTGGCAGGCGAAGCAAAAAGGCTGACGCCCAACGATTGATGCATTTTTAGAGAGTGGGTGTTGACACATAACCACCCTACGGCCCGCCGTGGTTGGCTATGAGCACCACCATGCGGTGGTTGCGCGCGTAGCTGGCCCAGAGCGGCGCCTCGGCGGTGTAGCCTTTCTCCGACGTCAGGATTCCCGCCGCGTACACATGGGCGCCAGCTTGCGCCGCACTGGCGGCGTGCGATGAGTGGTTGGTGTCTGCGCAGATCGCACTGGCAATGTCGGTTAGCCCCAAGGTTTGCAGATGTGCAGCCTGCGCGCCAGGCGTGGCAAACCGACTTCGCTGCCATGCAAATGAAACTTGCGGTACACGCTGTGCTGGCCATGCCGGTGAGGGACAGTTCAGAAAACACCAGCCACTGCACGCCGTGATAGGCTACGGCCCCCACAAAGCGCAGGTGCGTCTGCACATTGGTCACCACGTCCAAAGGCACGGATGTGCTTTGTGCGGCGGCGATGGTAACTGCTACATCTTTAGTAGCTGCTTGCGCAATATTCATTTGGGCTATAGGAAGGGAGCAGTACGCGGGCCTCCAGCCCGCCACCCTCACGGCCCGCCAGTGTGAGCTGCCCGCCCAGGGCTTGGGCCAGCTCGGACGCGATGGCCAGGCCCAGGCCCGTGCCGCCCGTGTTGCGGTTGCGGGAGTCGTCCAGCCGCACAAAGGGTTGCAGCACCTCGGCCAACGCAGCCTCGGGAATGCCAGGCCCGCGGTCCAGCACCTGCACCAGCCAGCTGCCCTCTGCGTCAGCCGCCAGCGCAATGTCCGCCGTGCCCGCGAACTTGAGCGCGTTGTCCACTAGGTTACACACCAGCCGCCGCAGAGCTTGCGGCCGGGTGTCGCAGCTGGCGGCGGGCGCGGTCAACAGCTGCACAGGGCGGCCGGCATCGGCATAGTCCAGCGCAATGCTGTCCAGCAGGGCGCGCAGGTCGACGCGGCGCACGGCTTCACGTGCGGCATGGGCGGAGCGGGCATAGGCAATGCCTTCTTCCACCAGGCCCTGCATCTCGGTCAGATCGGCATGTAGCTTGTCGCGCAGCGCGGTGTCGTCCAGCAGGTCGGCACGCAGGCGCAGCCGGGTGATGGGGGTTTGGAGGTCGTGCGACACGGCGGCGAGTATCTGCATGCGCTCCTGCAAATGTGCCTGGATGCGGTCACGCATGCGGTTGAAGGCGGCGGCGGCGCGCACTACCTCGCGTGGCCCAGTCTCGGCCAACCGGGGCCCGGTGGTGGCGGGTGCCAGCGCATCTGCGGCATCGGCCAGGTCTTGCAAGGGTCGGGTGGCGGCGCGCACGGCCCAGGCGCAGAGCACGGCTAGCAGCAGCAGTTGCAGCGCCAGTGCTGCCCGGGCCCAGGGCGAGATGTTCAGCCCTGGCTCGTCCAGTTCCACGGCCAGCAGCGTGCCGTCCACCAACTGCAGCTGCAACCGCTGGGCCGCGTGGGGCGGGGCAGCGCCCAACACCCGCACCGCACGTGGCGGCGCCAGCGCGGCGGCCACGGCCGTTGCGGCGGCATCTGCCAGGCTTGATGGGGCGGCAAGGGCGCTGCCCTGGCTGTCCAGTACCAAGCGGTAGTTACGCCGGGACAGCGTGGGCAGCCACTGGGCGCGCTCGCTGGCGGGCAGGCGCTCCAGCACGGCCACCGAGCTGGCCACATCGCTGGCCAGGTAGGTAATCATCATCTGGCGCATGGCCATGCCGCGCTCTGCCAGCACCAGCGCAAAGGTGAGCACATGGGCCAGCGCCAGGCCCAGAAACAGCACCAGCAGCATGCGTCCGAACAGGGTGCGGGGCCAGGCGGGCAGCCAGTTCATGCGGCAGCCTCTGTGCCCGTGGGGCTCACGCCCGCGCTGAACACATAGCCTTCGTTGCGCACTGTCTTGATGTAGCGTGAGCCGCGGGCGCCATCCCCCAGCCGCTGGCGCAGGCGGCTGACCAGCAGGTCGATGGAGCGGTCGAACACATCCGCGTCGCGGCCCTGCGTGAGGTTCAACAGCTGGTCACGCGTCAGCACGCGCTGGGGGTGTTCCAGCAGCACACGCAGCAGGCGGTATTCGGCACCCGACAGGGCCACCACCGCGTCTGCCATGTCCAGCAGGTGGCGGGCCGTGGTGTCCAGCCGCCACTCGCCAAAGGCGATTTCGCGCGCAGGCTCGGCCACGGCCATATTGGGCGGCAGCATGCGCGTGCGGCGCAGCACAGCACGGATGCGCGCAAGCAACTCGCGCGCAGCAAAGGGCTTGGTCAAGTAGTCGTCTGCCCCCAGCTCCAGGCCCAGTATGCGGTCCGCCTCATCGCTGCGCGCGGTGAGCATGACGATGGGCAGCGGCGGTGCACCCGGTGCACGCAGTTCGCGGCACAGCGCAATGCCATCGGTGCCCGGCATCATCAGGTCCAGCACCAACAGGTCAATACGCTTGCACGCTAGCACGGCCCGCATCTGCCGTCCATCGGCCGCCACGCTGGCCAGCAGGCCCTGCTTGCGCAGGTACTCGGCCGCCAGTTCGCGGATACCAGTGTCGTCGTCAACGATGAGGATGTGGTCTTCGGATTCCATGGGGCGATTGTCTGCGCCTTGCGGGCGCGCACGGCATCGGGTTTGTATCCCAACTTGTCTGAAACACACGGGGACTTCTGGGCATACCGAACGGCCCGTGCCCGACACATGGCTGATACCTGCGGCGGTTGCAATGGCGTTGGTTCTTTTTCATCACCGATTTGCCTCAGGAGTTTGTATGCCCCTTACCAGTTCTTCTTTGTCGCTAGCCCTTGCATCCGCCATGCTGGTGCTGGCCCACGGCAGCCATGCTCAGGCCCCCGCTTTGCCCCCACCTGATGCCACCGACCCGGTGACCCTGCAGCTGATGCAGGGCTTTCCGCCTGCGCCCGACAAGACCGTACGCCTGGCCACCGTGCTGAAGTACCCCAATGGCCGCTGGGCTTTCCACCACCTGCGTGAACTGGGACCCACCACCGCCGTGTGGCGTGGCGAGGGCGCACCATCGGCCCTGCCTGCCGCCCTGATAGAGCTGGACGGACTGGGCTTTGCTGACGACAAGGGTGGAAAAACCACGCTGGCCGATTGGCAGAAAAACACCTATACCGACGGCCTGCTGGTGCTGCACCGTGGCAAGGTGGTGTACGAGCGCAACTACGTGGGCATGCAGCCACACCAGCCGCACGTACTGTGGTCCATGAGTAAATCATTGACCGGGCTGCTGGCCACAGAACTGATCCAGGAAGGTCGTCTGGACCCGCAGGCTATGGTGTCCAGCTACCTGCCCGAGCTGAAGGACAGCGCCTGGGGCGATGCCACGCTGCAGCAGATGCTGGACATGACCACGGGTGTGAAATACAGCGAGAGCTTTGCCGATCCTGCGTCCGGCATTTTTCAGTACCTGATCGCCGCGGGCTTGCTGCCCACGCCACCCAACTACGCAGGGCCCAAGGCGTTGGCCGAGTTTTTGAAAACCGTGAAGAAGGAGGGCGAGCACGGCGCCGGCTTCCAGTACAAGACAGTGGACACCGAAGTGCTGGGCTGGCTGATGCAGCGTGTCACCGGCAAGAGCTACGCCACGCTACTGTCCGAGCGCATCTGGTCGCGCCTGGGCGCGCAGGAAGATGCCTTTGTATGGACCGACGCCAGCGGCAACCAGGTGACCAGTGTGGGCGTGAGCGCCACGCTGCGTGATTTGGGCCGACTGGGCGAAATGCTGCGCCAGGGCGGGCGCCTTAATGGCAAGCAGGTCGTGTCGGCCGCCACCGTGGTCGAGCTGCGCAAGGGCGCCGACCCCGAAAAATTCAAAGCTGCAGGCCAGACCATGCGCGCGGGCTACTCGTACCACAACCAGTGGTGGATCCCGCATGACGCCGATGGCAGCTTTGAGGCCAAGGGCCTGAACGGCCAGCATATCCACATCAACCCGGCGGCGGAACTGGTGGTGGTGAAGCTCTCATCGCACCCGGTTCCCAACACGGCCTTCACCCATGTGCTGGACCGCAATGCGTTTGCCGCGCTGGCGGCGGCGGTGCGCGCCCGTTAAGAGGAAGGTTCAGCCCGCATTGTGGTGCAGGAACGAGGTATGGGCGGGGCGACCCGGCAGGTTCAGCGCCGCGGTGCGGGCCGG
>DAINNP010000140.1:0-6574 GCA_036735785.1 Rhodoferax sp.
CTCAAATCCCTGACCCGCGCCGTTGGCGTGGGCCTGCATAGCGGCCAGCGTGTCGAGATCACGTTGCGCCCGGCAGCGCCGGACACAGGGATCGTGTTCCGGCGGGTCGATTTGGCCAATGCTCCGGACATCGTGGTGTCGGCCGAGTCGGTGACAGACACCCGCTTGGCCTCCACGCTGTCCTGCGGGAATGCCAAGGTCCACACGGTGGAACACTTGATGTCCGCCTGCGCCGGTTTGGGCGTGGACAACTTGTTTGTGGACATCACGGCCGAAGAGGTGCCGATTCTGGATGGTTCCGCCGCCTCGTTCGTGTTTCTGTTGCAAAGCGCAGGCATTGAGTTGCAAAACGCGCCGCGCCGGTTTATCCGCCTGATCAAGCCGGTGGAAGTGCGGGAAGGTGAAGGCGCCAACGAAAAATGGGCCCGTCTCGACCCGTACCACGGCTACAAACTCAGCTTCGAGATTGATTTCAACCATCCTGCCGTGGACTCCACCGGTCAAAAAGTCGAATTCGATTTGAGTACCGACAGCTATTCCCGCGACATTGCGCGTGCCCGTACTTTCGGTTTCACCAAAGACGTCGAGATGATGCGTGCCAACGGCTTGGCCTTGGGTGGGGGGCTGGACAATGCCATCGTGATGGACGACTACAAGGTCCTGAATGCCGATGGCTTGCGCTACGACGACGAGTTCGTGAAGCACAAGATTCTGGATGCCATCGGCGACTTGTATATCGTCGGCAAACCCCTGCTGGCCGCCTACAGTGCCCGCCGGTCAGGTCATGCCATGAACAACAAACTGTTGCGAGAGCTCCATGCCCACCCCGAGGCCTGGGAAGTGGTGACCTTTGAAGACGTCAAGCAGGCACCACAGGGCTTCGCCCAGCCAGTTCGGGCCTGGTAACGGCCGCTTATCCGGCGGGTGCTTGTCATGGTGCAGCCGCTGTTGATAATGGAAGGGTCTGCGATGTGCAGACGGTACCGTAAGGCGCACCTTCCATGAACTCCATTTCCTCGATTGCTCTTTCCGGAATGAACGCGGCGCAAACCCGCCTGGGAGCCAGCGCCAACAACGTGGCAAATCTGGCCACCGAGGGGTTCAAGCGCCAGGACACGGTGCAAACCGCCCAAGCGGGAGGCGGGGTCAGCACGTCAGTGCGCGAATCCTCGCAGGCGGGGAATGCCCTGGAGCAAGACGTGGTGAGCCAGTTGCAGGCGAAAAACAGCTTCATCGCCAATTTGTCGGTTTTCAAAACTGCCGACAAAATGGCCGGCGCCTTGTTGGACATCCGGGCCTGACCAAGCCCAGACCTTGATTCAGGGTTGGGTGTAACGGCGCACCAAGGCGTCTACCCGACCTTGGCGCTTCAATTTGTCGATGGCAGCCTGCAAACGGCCTACGACTTCGGGATTCGATTTGAGATTGAACGCGTAGAAATATGCGCCTTCGTCTGCAAGCTTGCTGTGCTTAATCACCGTGCTTGCGTCGAGGCTGCTGCTGCGCAGTGCCCAAGCCATCGCGACCTCGGTATCCACCATCGCATCGACCACGCCAGACAACAGCAGCCGCAGGATGCTGGCGTTGGAGCTGTCTTCGACCATCGAGGTCGGTGCCACCCCGGCATTCAGCAGGTCCTGGTAAGCCGCCTCGCCCCGCACAACCCCGAAGCGCAGCTTATTCAATTCACGCACGCCGGCTGCATCTGCAGGGTGGGGTCGAGCAAACACCCAAGTGCTGCGCGGCAGAATAGGCCCCACCCACAAGAAATGGTCTTCGCGCTCGGGCTTGCGGGCGGTGGTGAACAGCACCGTATCCGGTGTATTGCGAACAATTTTGTAGCCCCGCGCCCACGGCACCATTTCCACTTTGCAGTTCACGCGCGCGGTCTTGCAGGCCTCCCGCAGTAAGTCTGTGGCGATGCCTTTGACATTCCGGCCGTCTTGAAAGTTGTAGGGCGCCCACTCTTCGGTGTACGCGGTGAGCGTGTGTGCGCCGGCCGTCGTTGCTGCACACAAGGCCAAGAGGATTCCAGCGTAAGTTTTGTGGGCATGCATGTCAAAACCGCATTCATTGGCTACGTCCGTCGCGATAACGGATCTTTCCGTTACCACCCACGCCATTGCTCCCGGCGAGCATGGCCATGGACTTGCCTGCATGGGCATGGGTGATCGCCAGGCCCAAGGCGTCGGCCGCATCGGGGCCGGGCAAACCGGGCAGGTGTAGCAGGCGTTTCACCATCTCTTGCACCTGGTCTTTGTGAGCGCGGCCGTGGCCTGCGACTGCCTGCTTCATTTGAAGCGCGGTGTACTCCGCCACCGGCAGGTTGGCGCACACCAGTGCTGTGACCAGCGCTCCGCGGGCCTGGCCCAGTAGCAGGGTGGACTGCGGGTTCACGTTCACAAACACAATTTCTACCGAGGCGCAGGTGGGCTGATAGCGCGCCACCACTTCACCGATACCGTCAAACAAGACCTTCAGCCGCGCTGGCAAGGCCCGGGTATCGAGATGCTCGGTGCGGATAGTGCCACTGGCCACATAGCGCACATCGGCGCCCACGACGTCCACCAAGCCGAAGCCGGTAGTGCGCAAGCCGGGGTCAATGCCAAGAATTCGCATGCTATAAATTTAGGAGCTGCTCACGCAATATCTACGGGCGCTACAGGTCAAAATACCACCGTGCGGAGTGGAAAAACACCGGGGCCGCAAAGCACAGGGCGTCCACCCGGTCCAGCAAGCCGCCGGCACCGGTGACTGCGCGCATATTGCCCCCCCAGCTCGGGATGCCCCGGTCGCGCTTGAGCGCTTTCATGACAAAGTGGCCCATGGTGCCTGCAACGCAGGCGATAAAGGAAAACGCAAACGCGGTACCCGGCACCCAGGGGGTGATGCCGGCGAGCAATGCGCCGAACAGGCTGGCCGAGAACACGCCGATCCACCAGCTCGGCCAATTGAAGCTCATGCTGATGGCAGGGGCTGCCGGTGGCAATTTGAGTTTGCGGGACACCAGGTGCTGCACTGCCATGCAGAACTGCACCACCAGCACCAAGAAGAACACCATGAACGCGTTCCGGTGGTCGTAGCCCGGAAACTTCAGCATCAAGAGCGCAGGCACGTGGCTCATGCCGTAGATGCACACCATGATGCCCCACTGCAGCTTGGCATTGCGCTCCAGAAAACGCTGCGGGTCATTCGCCAGCGCGCTCGCTACCGGCAGGGCCAGGAACACATACACCGGGATGAACACCGCAAACATGTCGAAGTGCTCGGTCGCGACCAGCCAGTACTGCAGGGGCAGCACCACGAAAAATGCCAACACCAGGCTGCGGTGGTCGCCCAGCCGGGTGGGCGACAGGGTCATGAATTCACGCAGCGCAAAGAACGAAAGGCCGCCGAACAAGCTCAGGGCGACCAAGGGGCCGCTCAGCCACCCCACCCAAAATACAAACACCATCAGCCAACTGGTGCGGATGATGCCGTCCAGGTTCTTCAGCTCTGCGCGCTTGCGGTCGCCGGTTTCATCGTCGCCGTGCTCCCGCAAGGACATCAGAAACGCCACGATGCTGGAGAGCAGCAACAGGCCAAACACAATAATGAACAACGCACCCACTTGCTGGGTCGGGCCTAGATTTTTCAGGTAGTGGTACATGGACTTGCCTTACACGTCCCGCAGGGCCACTACGGCGTTGCGCGCCCGGTCCAGAAACGCCCGGCGCTCTTCGCCATCGGCCACTTGCATGGGGGCGCCGAAGGTCACAGAACACAGCACCGGTACCGGCACCACTTCGCCCTTGGGGAGTACGTGCTGCACATTGTTGATCCAGGCGGGCACCAGCACCACGTTGGGAAAGCGGGTGGCCAGGTTGTAGAGGCCGGCCTTGAACGCCTGTGGCTCACCGGTGTGCCCGCGTGTGCCTTCGGGAAACAGGATGATCGAGTCACCATTCGCCAGCGCTTCGATGAGCGGCTCCAGTGGGTCTTCTTCAGAAGTGCGGTCACGCGAGACGTAGATCACATGGAACACCTCGGTCGTGAGCCATTGCCTGAAGGGAGATTTGGTCCAGTAGTCTTTGGCGGCAATGGCGCGGGTGATGTGCCGCAGCTCTTTGGGCAAGGCCGCCCAGATCATCACCAGATCGGCGTGGCTCTGGTGGTTGGCAAAGTAGATCCGCTGTTCTGCTTTGGGCGGGCAGCCGTGCCAGCGCGCTTGCGCACCGGTGAGAAAGCGGATCAGGCCCAACAGAAAGTAACTCATCAACTTGGCAAGCATGGCGGGGATGATACAGAGCGGATGTGTCTGCTCTGGGGCTTTGTGTCGCTCTAGTGGCGCTAGCCTTCTTCTGGGCGCTGGAAGCGGTGGACGGGGAGCTCTGCGTCGTTCGTGTCCCCCGCGCTGCGCGCTCCTCCTTGACCTCACTATGCAGAGCACCCCGCCCACCGCTTCCCGGGGAGTGGTTAAGCCAAGTCAATGAATGTTGGCAAGCATTTCACTCCAGCAGAGGAGCAGGCGTGAGTCCCAAAGCGAGGTCAAGGAGGAGGCCGAAGGCCGGGGGACACGAGCGGCGGGACTCATGCCTGTTCCGCTGCGGGCAAGAGCAACAGCACCTCAAGCCAAAAACAAACTCAGGGCAGCTGCGCGTCCGCCATCCGCGCCACGATGGTGCCAGCGCGGCTGTTCAGGTAGCCCGAGTTAGGCGTCTTCTCAAAAAACTTGGGCCGCGGCAACATGACTGCCAAACGAGCTGCCTCGTAGGCGCTGAGCTTGCTGGCGGGCTTGCGGAAATAGTGTTGAGCCGCGGCTTCAGCACCGAACACACCTTCGCCCCATTCCACGCTATTGAGGTAAATCTCCAGAATGCGCTGCTTGCTCAGCAACTGCTCTAGCAGCAAGGTCAGCACAAACTCTTGGCCCTTGCGCAGCAAGGTGCGCTCGCCCGACAAAAACAGGTTCTTGGCCAATTGCTGCGTAATGGTGGAGCCGCCCACGATTTTCGGGGGCTTGGTGCTGGCCTTGCCTTGGCTGAGGCGCTGCTCGGCGCGCTGCTCTGCCTTGGCGTTTTTGGCCCACGCCTTCTCCAAGGCTTCCCAGTCCACCCCGTCGTGTTGGCGGAAGCTATCGTCCTCCGAGGCAATCACGGCGCGTTTCAGGTTGTCTGAAATGCGCTCGTAAGGCACCCACTCCTGGCGCCAGCGGAAGGTGTCGCGCTCCCGGGCGACTCGCCAAGCCTCGGAGCGTTCAAAGGCGGTGGACTGCGGGTCGATCACCGCCATGGCGGCAATCCGGCCCACAAAATACAGCTGGAGCGAGACAAACGCCACGCCACACAGCAGCACCCAACGCAACAGCGATCTCATCGGGCCGCGGAGGACGAGACCTTGGCTTCCAATGTCTCGTCACGGGTGAACTTGAAGCGGGACACCACCAGAATCTGGTCTGCCTGGCGCCGCATGGCGGCATTGAAGTTGCCGAATGGGCCTGCCGAGCGGGCAATCGCCTGGGCGCGCTTGTCGAGCACCGGGTTGCCCGAGCTCTGCACCACCTCAGCGTCGATGACCCGGCCATCAAAGTTGATGGTGACGATCATGGTCAGCTCGCCATACAGCTTCTTGCCGCCGCTTTGGGGGAAGTTGTCGGTGCCTTTTTCCTCGATACGCTGGCGCAGCTGGTCGTAATAGACCGCATACACCTCTTCACGCACAGAGGGGCTCACATAGCGCTTTTTCGGGCGCGCGTTCTCCATGTTGATGCGCCGCTCGATTTCGGCCAGCAACTTGATCAGCTGCCGGCGCTTTTCCTCGCGCTCGGCCTGGTCTGATTTGTCTGCCAGTTTGTTGGGGTCGGGCGGGGGCAGGGCGGCCAGTTGGCTCTTGACTTGCGCGAGCAACAGGTTTTGCTGCTCCTGCAGGCTTTGCAGCTTGCGTGCGCTCTCTTCTTCGAGGGTGTCCCCGATGTCGGTAAACGCCGAGGGCGGCAAGGGGCTGGTGGCGCGGCCTTTTTCCACATCGCCACCACCGGCCAAATTGGTTTGGGCAATCGCCTGGGCCTTTTCCGGTTTTTCTTTGCTCTTGGCGTTCACCAGAATGACTTCCAGTGGCTGGTCCTCGAACACCCGGTTAAAGGCCTCAGGGTCTACAAAACGCACGGTCAACAGCGCCGCGTGTACCGCGATGGATACACCCAGAGCCCATTGGAGCGTGGTCAGTTTGCGCAGATTCACGGGGTGGGATTATCACCGCCGGCGTCCGGCGCTTCGTTCACGTCCACCGCAATCGCGATCGGGCCTGCCACATCGTCTTCGCTGTCGTCCTCGTCTTCGGTGGCCTCTGTCTCGACCGGTGCGTCCAGGCGTTCCAGCACCGTGCCATGCACATCCAGGGTGATGAGGTCCATCTCGCCCAGCTTGACGCGCACCTTGGCGTGGCGGGGCAGGCCTTGGGCGCCCATGACCGGCAGCACCAGCGGAATGTCGTCGGCGCGCACCATGCCGTCTTTGAACAGGCTGGCGGTGAGCTCGGTGATGCCGTGCTGCTGTGCGTAACGCATGGTCCAGAAGCGCTCCATGGCGCCCTGGTA
>DAINNP010000141.1:0-2717 GCA_036735785.1 Rhodoferax sp.
GCTGTGTTGCGGTCCGATAACCGCATCAACCTTCATGCGCGTGGCAAAGTCGTGTATCTCAAGTCCACCCCGGAGGAGCTTTTCAGACGCTTGCGCCACGATGTAAGTCGCCCGTTATTGCAAGTATCTGATCCATTAGCCCGCATGCGTGAGTTGTTCGCAGTGCGCGACCCTTTGTACCGCGAAACAGCCCATTTTGTTTTGGAAACCGGGCGCCCCTCTGTGGCAACACTGGTCAACATGATCGTTATGCAGCTTGAGCTCTCCGGTGCGATCTCTCCAGCCGACTGAACTGATTCCGTTTTCCCCATCATGGGTAGGCCCTAAACTATCGGGCTATGACTACGCAAGTGCTTCACACGGTTCACATTTCGCTTGAAGAGCGAAGCTACCCCATTCATATCGGCCACGATCTTTTGGTCAGTGAGTCCGTCTTCACTGGCTTACCCGGTGCGCACACGGCACTGATTGTGAGTAACACGACGGTAGCGCCGTTGTATGTTGCCAAATTGAAGGCTGGGCTAGCACCGCATTACGCGCGTGTTTTGACCTTAGAGCTCCCCGATGGCGAGGCCCATAAGCACTGGGAAACGCTGAATCAAATCTTCGACGTTTTACTGGTGAACACAGCCGACCGAAAGACGACGCTGTTTGCCTTGGGCGGCGGCGTAGTGGGAGACATGACGGGTTTCGCCGCGGCAAGCTATATGCGTGGTGTGCCTTTCGTGCAGGTGCCTACGACCTTGCTCGCTCAAGTCGATTCGTCGGTGGGTGGCAAGACGGGCATCAACCATCCACTCGGTAAAAACATGGTGGGCGCTTTCTATCAGCCACAGATGGTGCTGTGTGACCTAGCGACCTTAGGCACCTTGCCCCCTCGGGAGGTGAGCGCCGGTCTGGCCGAAGTCATCAAATACGGACCCATCGCTGACATGGAGTTTTTCGATTGGATCGAAGCCAATATCGAGAATTTAGTCACTCTGGACAGCGTCACACTAGCGCATGCGGTGAAGCGCAGTTGCGAAATCAAGGCTTGGGTAGTGGGCCAAGACGAGCGGGAGTCCGGGCTTCGCGCCATCTTGAACTTCGGCCACACCTTCGGCCACGCCATTGAGGCAGGCTTGGGGTATGGGGAGTGGTTGCACGGTGAGGCCGTCGGATGCGGAATGGTCATGGCAGCAAGCTTGTCAGAGCGTTTGGGCTTGGTAGATGCGGCTTTTGTGGCTCGACTGACGCGCTTGATTGCAGCCGCTGGTTTGCCCGTCAAAGCGCCGCTACTCCATGCCGAAGACAATGCCGGCGCCTATCTTGATTTGATGCGGCATGACAAAAAATCAGAAGCTGGTGAAATCCGCTTTGTAGTGATCGATGGCCCGGGGCGTGCAGCGCTTCGCAGTGCACCTGATGCGCTTGTGCGCGAAGTGATAGACGCTTGCAGTTTGTAATTGCTATAAAAATAGTAGCTACTTGCGCATATAAAACAAGGGTGATAGCGTAATTTTATGGATCAGCTTCAGCCCTACGCCTGTTTGCCTGAGACCAGCAGGGGGCGACGCTTTCCTGAAGAGGCGGCGCCGACCCGGACCCCGTTTCAAAGGGATCGGGATCGGATTGTTCATTCCACCGCTTTCAGGCGCTTGGTTTACAAGACACAGGTCTTCATCAACCACGAAGGCGACCTCTTTCGCACCCGCCTCACGCATTCGCTGGAGGTTGCGCAGCTGGGGCGATCGATGGCCCGGACCCTCGGCTTGAACGAAGACGTGGTCGAAACCATCGCCTTGGCCCATGATCTAGGGCACACCCCTTTCGGTCATGCGGGGCAAGATGCCCTTCATGAGTGCATGGCTGAATACGGTGGTTTTGAACATAACCTGCAAAGTCTGCGGGTCGTGGACCACCTGGAGGCGCGGTATCCCCAGTTTGATGGCCTCAATTTATGCTTTGAGTCTCGCGAAGGCATCTTGAAGCACTGCTCCCGTACCAATGCCCACGCGCTGGAGCAGGCCGAGGTCGACTTTCCTGCTGCAGCTGCCGGTGTCGCCCGCAGATTTCTGGATGGCGGGCAACCGAGTCTCGAGGCTCAGCTGTGCAATCTGGCCGATGAAATCGCCTACAACTGTCACGATATTGACGATGGTGTCCGGTCCGGTTTGCTGCTGATGGAGCAAATGCTGGAGGTGCCCCTGTTTTCACGCTATGCCCGGCAAGCGCTCACACAACATGCGCAACTGGCGCAGCCTCCACAGCAGCGGCGTTGGCTGTACGAGTCTATCCGCTTGATGTTGAGCGACATGGTCTACGACGTACTGAAAACCACCCAAGCGCAATTGGCAGAAAGCCAACCGACAAGTGTGGTGGAAGTGCGTGCGGCAAAGCCCTTGGTGTTGTTCAGCCCCGGCATGCGGGCCGAAACCCGTGAATTGAAAAAATTTCTCTTTGACCACCTTTACCGCCATGACCAGGTGATGGACACGATGAACAAGGCCAAGCAGGTGGTACGGGATCTTTTTGATGCCTATCTGGAGACGCCGGCTGAAATGCGCCAAGACAGCGAGCCTGCGGGCGACATCACGCTTCAGCGGCGGGTGAGTGACCATATTGCAGGTATGACCGACCGTTTCGCCTTGCGTGAGCACGCCCGCTTGACCGGAAAGACCTTGTTTCATGTCTGAACCCCCCCGCCTTGCCCCGCAAACAGATGATGTGGTGATCGC
>DAINNP010000141.1:2817-6560 GCA_036735785.1 Rhodoferax sp.
GGCAACTTCACCAATCGCGCGCCTTATCCGATATTGCACCTGCTGCGCGAGGCCAGCATCGACAAAGCCGTCGAGGCCTTTCCCGACGCTGAGCAGATCTATGCCCGCAATATTGCCGCCCTGGAGGCCCTTGGCGCAGAGGGGTGGGCGGCGCTCGATGTGGCGGCTTACCCTGCTGCGGGCCCCCATCCCGAAGAAACTAAATGAAAAAAAACAAGATATCCCCCGGTCAAAATGGTGCGCCAGCGTTGCCTGAAGGGCAGATCCCGGAGATCCGCCCCGGGCAATCGGTGGAGCTACTCAAAGAGCTTCACATCCTGACCCGTGACGGCAAGCTCAACCAAGATTCCCGTCGCAAGCTCAAGCAGGTCTATCACCTCTACCAGTTCATCGAAAAATTGATGAACGAGCTGCCGCAAGCATCCGGCGGAAACTTCACCCTCGCGGATCACGGCGCCGGCAAGTCGTATCTGGGCTTCATTCTTTACGACCTGTACTTCAAGCACCTCCCGCAGAGCCACTTGTATGGGATCGAAACCCGAGCCGAACTGGTCGATAAATCACGGGTTTTGGCTGACAAGCTGGGCTTTGATCGCATGAGCTTTTTGAACGTCAGCGTGGAGGCGGCGACACAGCTTGAAGAGTTACCCAAAACCTTTGACGTGGTCACAGCCCTGCACGCCTGCGACACCGCCACGGACGATGCGATTGCGTTCGGGTTGGAAAAGCGGGTGAAAGCGTTCGTGTTGGTGCCATGCTGCCAAGCAGAGTTGGCCCGCCATTTGAGCCAAAGCAAGGCGCTCAGCCTAACGCGCACACCCCTGGCCGAACTATGGCGCCACCCGTTGCACACCCGCGAAATGGGCAGCCAGCTTACGAATGTGTTGCGCTGCTTGTACCTCGAAGCCCATGGCTACCAAGTGACCGTCACAGAGCTGGTGGGCTGGGAGCACAGCATGAAAAACGAGTTGATTCTGGCGCGCTACACCGGCCAAAAGAAGCGGCAAGCGGCCGAGCGTTTGAAGTCCATTTTGCAAGAATTCGGTCTTCTGGCCCTGCTTGACACACGGTTTACATTGCCCATGGACAATCAGCCTGACAACGGATCCGGGGCCTGAGGCGTTAGCTGGTCTTGAGAGACATGTTTTGCAAATTGGAGATTGTTATGAAGCAGTGGTTGAAATGGGTTGGTATCAGTGCAACGGTGGCCTTGTTGGGTGCATGTGCGAGCAGCAGCCCTGATGTCATTCAGCGTGGCGATTCCCAGCGCTTGGCGCAAGTTCAGGATGGGGTCGTGTTGTCCATTCGCAATGTCGTGGTGGACGGCAACCAGTCCGGCGTGGGCGCCGCGGTAGGCGGAGTCGTGGGGGCCATTGGGGGCTTCAGCGGCAGTGGCGTGCAGCGCGAAGCGCAAGTACTTGGCGTGCTTGCAGGCGTAGCCGGCGCAGCAGCGGGTAATGCGATTGAGCGTTTCTCCACCAAGGAAGAAGCGGTAGAAATCCTGGTGCAACTGAAAAACGGCGACCGCCGCGCCATTGTTCAGGCCAAAGGCGGTGAGCAATTGGTGGCGGGGGATCCTGTGGTGTTGGTCACCACCGGCTCCAAAGTCCGCGTTACCAAGGCGCCCAAGAATTGATTTGAATCAGAGCCTTCGCTGGCGATAGATTTCACAATGGGGTTTTGAATGGGCGCATCAGCGCCCATTTTTCATAGGGCACCCCCATGGCAATTGAACTCTTCAAAAGTCCGCAGCATTGCTGCATCATGTTTTCCGATCTGGTGACCGACGAGGCAGAGGCGGTACAGGCCAATCAGTTTCTCATTGTCAATCACGGGCAGGCAGCCATCATTGACCCCGGTGGCAACATGACCTTCAACGCGCTGAATCTCACGATGCGTGAATACGTGGCGCCTCAGCATCTGGACTACATCATTGCTTCGCATGCGGACCCAGACATCATCGCGTCCCTAGATCGATGGATGACTTCCACCTCCGCAAAGCTACTGATCTCCCAGCTATGGGCGCGGTTTGCACCCCATTTCTGCAAAGTCGGGAAAACCGAAGATCGCATCACGCCGATCCCCGACGAGGGCGGTATCTTGCGCTTGGGCAACTCGGAGCTCTTGTTGCTACCTGCCCACTTCATGCATGCTGAAGGAAATTTCCAGTTCTACGACCCGATCAGCAAAATCCTGTTTTCAGGTGATTTGGGCGTATCCATGGTGGGTGGGCAGGATGCCAAGCGTTCTATTGACAGCTTGCAGCCCATGCCCGCGGGAATGGAGGCCTTCCACCGGCGGTACATGGTGAGCAACAAAATTCTGAAGCTGTGGGTCAAGATGGTGCGCGCGTTGGATATCCGGATGATTGCCCCGCAGCACGGCGCTCCCTTGGTGGGGCCGGCGATACCGCAGTTGTTGGATTGGCTGGAGAACCTTTCCTGTGGCATTGATTTGATGGGCGCTCCCCAGTACCAATTGCCGGTTCGTGCCTTGTAGTTCCGGCAGAGGGGCGGGTATCCGCTACGATCCTCCGCCATGGCACGACTTCCAAGACTATCGATTGCAGGGCACTTGCACCACGTGTTGCAGCGCGGGGCCCATGGCCAAGCGGTCTGCCGGGATACGGAGGATTTTGACGCGTTCCTGAACGCGCTAGACAGCGCTGCCGAGGCGAATCACGTCGCAGTGCATGGCTATGTGGTCTTGGCAGATCATTTCCATTTGCTTGTGACGCCCGCGAGTGCAGAGGGCTTGCCGAGCTTGATGCAGGCCTTGGGTCGCAGCTATGTCAGGTACTTCAACAGCAAATACGAACGCCGTGGCACCTTGTGGGAAGGGCGGTTTAAATCGGCTGTGTTGCAGCCGCGCTATTTGCTACCTGTGTTGACCTACTTCGATACCCATGCCCTGCGACACGGTGAGGGGGCCGCGCCGGCGGACTATGCGTGGTCGACCCATTCCCATTACAGCGGCGCCCGGGTGGACAAGCGCATTGCGACACATCCGGCATATTGGGGTTTAGGCAACACCCCGTTTGCCCGGGAGGCGCAGTACCAAGCCGCGGTGCAAGAGGGCCTCAATTCAGTGCAATTGGGTGAAATCACCGACGCTGTGATCGGTGGATGGGCCTTGGGCGATGCTGCATTTGTCGCAGATTTGCAAAAAAACAGCGCCCGTCGACTCACTAAAAAAGCTCCCGGTCGACCAGCTCTCCACGTCAAAACTTAGTCAAATAGTGTCTTTGCGCAGGTAAATAAAGCGCTCATTGCTATCAAATTGATATGGCCCCAATAAATTAAGACGTCATTTTGGCTTAATTTAAATGGGGTCAGACCCCATTTAAAAATCTTGGCACTTTTGTTGCGTTGCAGTATTCTCCAATCCCACTGCAATTTTCAGGAGTGCGCCATGACCACGGCAGCCGAAATCCAATATCTCAAAGACCACGGTTTGTATTCCAACGCGAATGAGCACGATGCCTGCGGCGTCGGTTTTGTCGCGCACATCCGGGGCGAGAAGAGCCATGACATCGTCAAGAATGCACTCAAGATCCTCGAAAACTTGGACCATCGCGGCGCAGTAGGCGCAGACGCGCTGATGGGCGATGGCGCCGGTATTTTGATTCAGTTGCCCGATGCGCTGTACCGCGAAGAAATGGCCAAGCAAGGCGTGACCTTGCCGCCCCAAGGCGAATACGGCGTCGGCATGATCTTCTTGCCCAAAGAGCACGCCTCCCGCCT
>DAINNP010000142.1:0-6552 GCA_036735785.1 Rhodoferax sp.
GTCATGTCCAACCCCGACCGCCTGCTGCTGCTGTGCCAACTCAGCCAGGGCGAAAAGCGGGTCGGCGAACTCGAAGAGTTGGTGGGCATAGCGCAGCCCACCCTGTCGCAGCAACTCGGCGTGTTGCGGGAGGAAGGCCTGGTCACCACCCGGCGCGAAGGCAAATCCATTTACTACGGCATTGACAGCCCGCAGGCCATGGCGGTCATGGGCGTTCTCTACCAACAGTTCTGCCAAGCCGCGCAAGGCGAGTAAGCACTAACAACCCCTCAGAAAGACAGACCATGCACATCGATTGGAACCATTTCACCCCCTGGGCCTCGCTGATCGGCGGCCTCTTGCTGGGGCTCTCCGCCAGCCTCTTCATTTTGGTGAACGGGCGGATTCTGGGCATCAGCGGCATCGTGGGCGGACTGCTCACACCACGCGCAGGAGACACCTCTTGGCGGCTGGCATTTGTGGTGGGCTTGGTCATCGCGCCCTCGGTCTACACCCTGTTTGCCGGACCGGTACTGGCCACGGTAGACGCCGGCTGGGCCACCCTGATCGTCGCCGGCCTGCTGGTGGGCGTGGGCACCCGCTATGGCGCGGGCTGCACCAGCGGCCACGGCGTGTGCGGCTTGTCGCGCCTGTCACCCCGTTCGCTGGTCGCCACCCTGTCCTTCATGGGCGCGGGTTTTGCTGTCGTGTTTGTCATTCGCCACTTGTTGGCCTGAGTTGAATCCATTGACGTTGAACTTTTAAATCTGGAGCCCCTGATATGAAAAACGCGTTTCACCCCCACCGCCTGGCCGAATTCGGCGTAGGCCTGTTGTTCGGCATCGGCCTGATCCTGGCCGGCATGACCGACCCGTCCAAGGTCTTGGGCTTTCTGGACTTGGCTGGCTTGTGGGACCCCTCGCTCGCCTTCGTCATGGGCGGCGCGATTCTGGTGAGCCTGGGTGCGTTTACCTTGGCCAAAAAACGCACCTCCAGCTTTTTGGGTGGTGCCATGCGCTTGCCCACCAGCCGCGACATCGACAAACGCCTGGTCACCGGCAGCCTGCTTTTTGGCGCCGGCTGGGGCTTGGCAGGCTTCTGCCCCGGCCCTGCGCTCGTGTCTCTGGGTACCGGCAACCCCAAAGCCGTGGTGTTTGTGGTGGCCATGCTGGCCGGTATGGCGCTGTTTGAAGTGCTGGAACGCCGCCCCGCTAAACTCGCGCTGAAAGGATAAAACGCCATGAGCCTCCCCGTACGTTCCGTCACCCCCGAGTTTTATGTGGCCGCGCAACTGGCGCCCACAGACATGGCTGCAGCAGCCGCCATGGGCTTCAAAACCGTGATTTGCAACCGCCCCGACATGGAAGGCGGCGCCGAGCAACCGGCCAGTAGCAGCATGCAAGCTGCGGCCGTTGCGGCTGGTTTGCACTATGTGTACCTGCCCGTAGTGCCTGGCTCCATCACCCCCGAGCAGGCGGTTGCCATGAAGCAGGCACTGGACGCTGCCCAGCAGCCGGTGCTGGCGTTTTGCCGCTCAGGCGCCCGCTCTACCCAGCTGTTCATGCTGGCGCAGCAAAGCGCTGCCTGAGCACTCCACCTGTAAAGCGCAAAATGGCTACCGGTCAAACCGGTAGCCATTTTGCTATTGTTTTGGTAGCTACTAGCGCAAACGCTGTGCGCGCTGGCAGCAGTTTTTGCTTAGCGCCCGCTGTTAAACGACAGGGACTGGCCCAAGGCGAATACCGAGTTCGGCGCCGTCGTGCGAATCACCGACTGGGGCTTGAGCTTTTGCAACACGCCCTTTTTGGTGATCTTGCGCTCTTTGACCGCAAAACCCTTGGAGCGCTGCTCGTCCGCCAAGCTCCGCAGGGTGATCGTGCGCATGTGCGCCACCACGGTGCCTTGCAGCGCAGCCCACAAATCGCGGGTCATGTCCTGTGCGCTCTGCGAGGTTTCACGGCTGGACTCCTCTTTCTCTTCGATAGCGCCAATGATGTCAGCCACGGTGATGCTGTCACCCCGGAAGCCCAGGGAATAACCGCCGCCGGGGCCACGGGTGCTCTCCACCAGACCGTGCTGGCGCAATTTGGCGAACACCTGCTCGAGATAAGACAGCGAAATGCGGTGACGCAGCGCGATGTCCTGCAAGGGCACCGGTTGACCGCTTTCGCGCAGGGCCAAGTCAATCATGGCAGTGATGGCAAAACGTCCGCGGGTACTGAGTCGCATACAAGGTCTCCTTTGGTGAACGACTGATAGACCTGTAATGTAGAGATGGTTATGCTTCGCGTAAATTCGAATTTTGTAAATTTTTAATTCGTTTTTTTCGCAGTATTTCAGTTTGTATCGGACAAGGCGACCATGAATTTCAAGCACCTCCACTACTTTTGGGTCACCGCCAAGGCCGGCGGCATCATGCGGGCAGGCGAACAACTGCACACCACTCCCCAAACGCTGTCGGGCCAGATCAAACTGCTGGAGGAGTGGCTGGGCCGCAAACTCTTCCAGAAAAGCGGCCGCAACCTGGAGCTGACCGAAGACGGACGGTTGGCGCTGGGCTACGCAGACCAGATTTTTTCGCTGGGTGCCGAACTCGAAAACGTGGTGCGCCTGCCCCGGGGCGTTCACAAGGTGCTGGACTTCAAAGTCGGCGTAGCGGATTCGGTCACCAAGTCCCTGGCCTACCGCCTGCTGGAGCCGGCCCTCAACCTCGAAGACCCGGTGCGCATGATTTGCAGCGAGGGCAAGTTCCCCGACCTGCTGGCCAAGCTCGCCCTGAACCAACTCGACCTGGTGATTGCGGATGAGCCCATGTCCAAGCGCATGAGTGTGAAAGCCTTTAACCACGAGCTGGGCAGCACCCCGATGAGCTTTTTTTGCGCCCCGGCCTTGCGCAAGACGCTCAAGGGCGACTTCCCGGAGTGCCTGAACAACGCGCCCATGCTGATCCAAGGGGCGCAAGCCTCCATCCGCCAGCAATGGGAGGGTTGGCTCAGCCGCCACCAGCTGCACCCACGCACCATCGGCGAATTTGACGACGGTGCGCTCATGAATGCCTTCGGGCGCAAGGGCCGCGGCATCTTCATGGCCCCATCAGTCATGGAGGCAGACATCGTCGAGCAGTTCGGGGTGGAGGTGATCGGCCGTAGCGACGAGCTGGTGGAAGAGTTTTTTGCGGTCTCGGTGGAGCGGCGTATCACCCACCCCTGCGTGGTCGCGATCACCAAAACGGCGCGGGGGCAATTGTTCAGTTAACGCTCGCAAAGCCTACGGGCGTAGACAATGCGCACCTGCCTCCACCTCTTTAGAAAGCCCCCGATGTACGACTTGTCCAAACTCCTGCACCTGATTGCTGCCATCGTCTGGATGGGGGGCATGACCTTCATGCTGATCGCACTGCGCCCTGCCACCCTGGCGGTCATGGACGCGCAGCCCCGCGCCCGCTTGATGGACCAGGTTTGGCAACGGTTTTTTGCCGCAGTGCTGATTGCCATCGTGGTGCTGCTGGCAACCGGCGGCTATATGTTCGGCGGTGCCATGAAGGCCGCCCGCGAGGCCACAGGCCACGCGGTAGTGCCCTTGGGCTGGACGATCATGACCGCGCTGGGCAGCCTGATGTTTTTGATCTTCGGGCACATTTACTTTGCGGGCTTCAAGAAGTTCCGCCGCGCCGTGGCCGGCATGCAGTGGCCCGTCGCAGCCAAAGCGGCCGGGCAGATTCACCTGCTGGTCGTGGTGAACTTTGTACTCGGCTGGGCGGCTATTGCTGCCGTCAAGTTGCTCTAAATCTCTTTGTCCTCTCCGCCCACCTATGTCGCTTCAACGCTCCTGCCCCGCACCGGCAACCCCTCTCACGGCTAACACGCGCTTGCGCTCCGCCTTGTGCGCGGCTGCCATGCTTGCCATGGCTTTAGCCGCCGCCCCGGCCCATGCCGACACCGCCAGCGAAGGCCTGCCGCTGTGGGAGTTGGGTGTGTTTGCCGGCGCGGTATCCACCCCGGCCTACCCGGCGTCGGTGGAGCGCAGTGGCCTCGGGCTGGTGCTGCCGGTGCTGGTGTACCGCGGGGAAATCTTCCGGGCTGAGCGTGGCAGCGTAGGTGCCCGCTTGGTGCACACCGAGGACACCGAGTTCGACATTGGCTTTGCCGCCTCCTTGCCCGCCAGCTCCAACGATATTGCCGTCCGCAAGGGCATGCCCGACCTGGGCACACTGGTCGAGTTCGGGCCCCGCCTGAAGACCGTGCTGGCCCGCCCTGACCGCCAGAGCCAAGTACGGCTGGAGCTGCCTTTGCGCAGCGTGATTGAAGTCCAAGGCGGCCTGCGCACCCAGGGTTTTGCAGCGGAGCCGGAGCTGATCTGGGAGACGCGTGCACCCGGATCGGCGTGGCGCTTTTCGACCAGTGCCAGCCTGATCTTTGGAGATGCACGGCTCAACCGCTACTTTTATGGGGTACCGGCCGACCTGGCCACGGCCCAGCGCCCCACCTATGACGCGCAAAGCGGGCTGATTGCTTCCCGCTTTTCTGTCAGCGCCTCGCGCGCACTGGGGCCGGATCTGCGGGTGTTCGGCTTTGTGCGTGCCGAAAACTATGCCGGCAACGCCAACACCAGCAGCCCGCTGCATCTGCGCAGCACCGGCACCTCGGCCGGCATTGGCCTGAACTGGACGCTCAGGCGCTCCGAAGCCCGCGCTTACTAATAACCAAGTTGCGGGGCTAAGGCCCTGCACTTAGATGTAATTGCGCATAAACAAACAACGAACTATTCGTTGTGGTTTGCACCTCACGTCTTCAGAATCGGGCTGTTACCGACTCGTCAGCCGCACACACGCGGCCAACCCACCTTCTGGAGCCGATATGAATTTCAAACAAAAAACCTCGTTGGCGCTCGCTGCCATTGCGCTGACTGCTAGCAATTTTGCAGCAGCACAAACCACGTTGCTCAACGTGTCTTATGACGTGGCGCGCGAGTTCTACAAAGACGTGAACACCGCGTTCATTGCCAACTACAAGAAAACCACCGGCAAAGACATCAAGATCGACCAGTCCCACGCCGGCTCCAGCGCCCAGGCGCGCGCCGTGAACGATGGCTTGGAAGCCGACGTGGTCACCATGAACACCACCACCGACGTGGACTTTTTGGCCGGCACCGGTGTCGTCGCCAAAGACTGGGCCAAGAAATTCCCCAACAACGCAGCCCCCACCAGCTCCACCATGCTGTTCCTGGTGCGCAACGGCAACCCCAAGGGCATCAAGGATTGGGACGACCTGATCAAGCCCGGCGTGCAGGTGGTGGTGGTGAACCCCAAAACCGGCGGTAACGGCCGCATGGCCTATCTGGCCGCATGGGGCCAAGTGCGCAAAAAGGGCGGCACCGATGCCCAAGCCCAAGACTTTGTGAGCAAGCTGTACAAAAACGTGCCGATCCTGGCCAAGGGCGGCCGCGATGCGACCAGCGTCTTCTTGCAACGCAACATCGGCGACGTGCTGATCACCTTTGAATCCGAAGTCGTGTCGGTGGACAAAGAGTTCGGCGCCGGCAAGGTCGATGCGATTCACCCCGGCATCTCCATCGTGGCCGAAAACCCGGTCGCAGTGGTTGAACGCACCGTGGCCAAGAAAGGCACTGCCGAGCAGGCCCGCGCTTACCTGAACTTCTTGTACACCGATGAAGGCCAGGAAATCGCAGCCAAGCACGCCATCCGCCCCAGCAACCCGACCATCCTGAAGAAGTACGCCAGCACCTTCAAGCCGATCACGCTGTTCCGTGCGGAAGAATTCTTTGGCTCGTTCGCTGAAGCGCAAAAAGTGCACTTCAACGACGGCGGCCAGTTCGACAAGCTCTACACCGTCAAGTAAATGACTGCTGCTGTTCTGCAGGCGCCCGCACAAAAGCGGGCGCCCAAACGGGTGCTGCCCGGTTTCCGGCTGACGCTGGGCTACACCTTGTTTTATCTGGCGCTGATCGTGCTGTTGCCGCTCTCCGCGCTGATCTTCAAAACCTTCACCCTCACGCTAGACCAGTTCTGGGCAGCCGTGGCGAGCCCTCGGGTGGTGGCCTCGTACCAGCTCACCTTCGGCGCATCGTTTCTGGCGGCACTGGTAAATGCCGTATTCGGCCTGCTGATCGCTTGGGTACTGGTGCGCTACCAGTTCCCAGGCAAAAAAATCATTGACGCGCTGGTCGACCTGCCCTTTGCCCTGCCCACGGCGGTAGCGGGCATTTCGCTCACCGCACTGCTGGCCGGCAACGGCTGGATCGGTAGCTTGCTGGAGCCGCATGGCATTCAGTTGGCGTTTAACCGCAATGGCGTCGTGATTGCCCTGATCTTCATCGGCCTGCCTTTTGTGGTGCGCACGGTGCAGCCGGTGCTGGAAGACGCAGAAAAAGAACTCGAAGAAGCCGCTACCTGCCTGGGTGCCACACGCTGGCAGACCTTCAGGCACGTGATTTTTCCGACCATCGCGCCCGCTTTGCTCACCGGCTTTGCCATGGCCTTTGCCCGCGGTGTGGGTGAATACGGCTCGGTCATTTTTATTGCCGGCAACATGCCCATGATTTCTGAAATCACCC
>DAINNP010000143.1:0-6433 GCA_036735785.1 Rhodoferax sp.
GCGCGCATGCCCGCAGCGCCTTCGGTGTCGCCCAGATCCCGATGGGTGCGTGCGTAGAAATCGAGCTGATTGCCGAAATCGCCTAAGCACCGGCTCCGCGGCCGGCATACGCATCTACCTTGAACACGGCTACCGCTTGTGCCAACTGCGCGGCCTGGTCGCGCAGGCTCTCGGCGGCGGCAGCGCTTTCTTCGACCAAGGCAGCGTTTTGCTGGGTCATCTGGTCGAGATTCGAAATGGCGTGATTCACGTCTGCAATGCCGCTGCTCTGCTCGCTCGAGGCGGCTGTGATCTCGCCAATCACATCCACCACCCGGCGCACGCTTTGCACAATCTCTTGCATCGTGGCGCCGGCTGTCGTCACCAGCTGGGTGCCGTGCTCGACCTTGTCGACCGAGGTGCCGATCAAGGTTTTGATTTCTTTGGCGGCCTCAGCACTGCGCCCGGCAAGCGACCGCACTTCGGAGGCCACCACCGCAAAGCCCCGCCCTTGCTCACCGGCCCGGGCAGCCTCGACCGCCGCATTCAGGGCAAGGATGTTCGTCTGAAAGGCGATCCCATCAATCACACTGATGATGTCTGCAATTTTTTTGCTACTGGCATCGATCTCTTGCATGGTTTGCACCACCTGGGTCACGACGTCGCCGCCGCGCTGCGCGACGCTGGAGGCGTTGGCAGCCAGGGTACCGGCCTGGCGGGCGTTGTCAGAGCTCATGCGCACGGCTTGGGTCAGGCTGTCCATGCTGGACGCGGTAGACGCCAGGTTGCTCGAGGTTTCTTCGGTGCGGTGGGCCAAATCGTTATTGCCCGTGGCAATTTCGCTGCTCGCGGTGGCGATGCTGTCGGTGCTGTGGCGCACCTGGGCCACCATGAGCGACAAGGCCCGGTTCATCGCAGCCAAAGAGCGCATCAGGTCACCGAACTCATCCGCCCTTGACTCGTCGACCGCAGAGCTCAAATCGCCCTCTGCAATACGGGCTGCCAAGGCATTGGCCTGTGACAAGGGTTGCTTGATCGAGCGGATCAAGAACCCCGCCCCGAGCAAAATCCCCACGATCAGCACCACCAGCCCACCGGCAGACATGACGATCAGTTTGCGGCCTTCGGACTCAAAGTTCTCACGCAGGCCTTCGCTGGCCGCGTCTTGCATGGCTACAAATTCAGCATGGCCTTGCTGCAGTGCCATGACCGCAGGGCGGTACTGGGTCTCCACAAACACCGGCATGTCTGCCGGTTTGGTGACCTTGAGCAAAGCCGTCTGGCTGGTCAAATCCTGCAACGTCTTGCGCAGCGACGCAATTTTGGCGAGCTGCAGCTGGTCTTTATCGCGGAGGTCACTGGCTTCGATGGTCTTTTGCAGCGCTTCAATGCGGCTGTTACTCGCGCTGATTTCATCTTTAAAGGCTTTGGCGACACCCGGGTCGGTGGACACCACCACCGCGTAGGCGCGGGTGGCATTGACATCTTCCAGCGCCGCCAGCTGGTTGGCGTGCTTGATTTGGGTGACCATGGTGGCATTCACCGCGCCATAGGCTTCGCGCGACTTGCGCGACTGCAAAGCGGTAAAAGCAATGATGAGCGCCAACGAAACGACCATGACCGCCATGGCCGACCACAGCTTGGTGGCCAGCCGCATCCGGTTGAACTGCATTCCAATCTCCTTTAATTATTCTGTAATTTAACCACGGGGTACCCGGTTACAGAATGGAGAAAAGACGGGGATTTACCCTGCCAGCCGCCAGATTCCTTGATCACTCACCGCGGCCAGCTGCGTGGCGGATACAAGGCCCGGCGCGATTTCGGCCAAGGGCATCAACACGAAGGCGCGCTCTGTCATGCGCGGGTGAGGCACCGTCAATACCGGCCCTGCCATGCGGGCACTGCCGTAGAGCAGCACATCAAGGTCGAGGGTGCGGGGGGCATTGCGGTACGGGCGCTCACGGCCGGCCTGGTTCTCTTGCGCCTGCAGGGCCGAAAGCAGCGCGGGCGCGGTCAAACGCGTGCGCACGCAGGCCACCGCATTCACATAATCGGGCCCACTGGAATCCACCGGCGTGCTGCCGTACAGGCCGGACGCCCGCAGCACCTCTGTGTGGGGCAGTTCTGCCAATCGACCCAAGGCCTGCCTCAAGGCCGCCATGGGATCACCCAAGTTGGCGCCAAGACCAATGTAGGCCTCGACAGGCTCGCGCTGCATGGCTGGGTTTATTCGGCCGCAGGTCCGGCACTGCCGGCGCCACGGCTGGCATTGCTGCGACGACGACGCTTGCGCTTGCGCGGCGCATCACCACCGGTATCAGCGGCTCCTTGCGGCGCATCTTCTGCGAGGCCGCTGGGCGCTGCATCGGTGGCGCGGGGTTCACGGGGCTGTTTGGCAACGCGTGGGCCTTTGGGGGCTTGCTTGCGTTGCTGCTGTTGCTCGGCGCGGACCTGGTCCACCATGTCCTGGCGCACATCGTCGCTGGCCATGCTGAACTCTTGCCACCAGTCGGCCAGCACCTCGTCCACCTCGCCTGCGTCCGCACGCAGGCGCATGAAGTCAAATGCGGCGCGGAACCGGGGTTGCTCAGCCATGCCAAAAGGCGTGCTGCCTACGCGCTTGTCAAAGCGGGGCTGCATCAACCAGATTTCCCGCATGTCGCCAGCCAACTTGCCACGGCCGGAGACATCCCCGATACGGGCGTTGAACACATCTTCAATCGCATCCTGCAAGGCCGGGTGGCTGTGTTCGCCGCGGGCCAAGCGCTGGTCCCAGCCCTTGCGGACATCGTCCCACAGCACACAGGCCAACAAGAAGCTAGGCGCCACCGGCTTGCCCTCGCCGACACGGCGGTCGGTGTCCTTCAGGGCAGCTTCCACAAAGCTTTGGCCCGCGCGCTCCACCACCACATCCAGCAAAGGGTAGATGCCGGTCGCCAAGCCCAATTCTTTGAGTTGCGCGATGGAGGCCAGCGCGTGCCCGGTTTGCAGCAGTTTGAGCATTTCGTCAAACAGGCGGCTTTGGGGCACGTCGTGCAACAGTTTCTGGCTCTTGATCAAGGGGCCGGCGGTTTTGGGCTCGAGCTTGAAACCCAGAGGGCTGAGCTTGGCCGCAAAGCGCACCGCACGGATGATGCGGACCGGGTCTTCGCGATACCGGGTGGCCGCATCGCCGATCATGCGCAAGGTACGGCTCTTGGAGTCCTTCAGGCCGTTGTGGTAGTCCACGACGATCTGGGTTTCAGGGTCGTAGTACATCGCGTTGATGGTGAAGTCGCGACGCACTGCGTCTTCTTCCTGCGGGCCCCAGACGTTGTCGCGCAGCACCCGGCCGGTGCTGTCCACGGCGTGCTTCAAGTTGGCCAGCTCGCTCTTGCTGGTGCGCTCGTTGCCGGCGACTTGTTCGGCAGCGGCGTTGTCCAGATACGCGCGGAAGGTCGATACCTCGATCACCTCATGCTCACGCCCGCGGCCGTACACCACGTGCACGATGCGGAAACGCCGCCCGATGATGAACGCACGGCGGAACAATCCTTTGACCTGCTCCGGTGTGGCGTTGGTTGCCACATCGAAGTCTTTGGGCCGCAGGCCGACCAGCAGGTCGCGCACCGCACCGCCCACCACATACGCCTCAAAACCCGCTTGCTGCAGGGTGCGCACCACGTTGATGGCACGGTCGTCCACCAAGCTGGGGTCGATGCCGTGCACCGACACCGGGATTTCCATCCGTTTGCCGAAGTTGGGCTTGCCGCCCGGTGCAGCGGGGGATTTGCCCAGCAATTTATCGATAAATTTTTTGATCAAGTTCTTGTTCCTAACAGTCCTGCCCGCGGGTCAGGAGAAGAGCTCGAGTATGCGCCATCCACGCTGCTCGGCCAGTGCGCGCAAGCGCGGATCGGGGTTGGTGGCCACGGCCACATCGGCCTTTTCCATCAGCGGCACGTCGTTGATGGAGTCTGAATAGAAGGTGGTGTGCACTGTGTCCCAGCCCAAACCGCGGTCTGCCAGCCACTGGTTCACCCGCGTGACTTTGCCTTCGCGGAAAGACGGCACACCGGCAATCTCGCCCGTGTACCAAGCGGTGCGGCCGGGGGCATCGTCTTTCACGAGATCGACTGCGATCAGCTCTTCAACGCCAAACGCAGTGGCAATCGGGCGTGTGACGAAGGCATTGGTGGCGGTGACGATGATGACCGTATCGCCAGCGGCCTGATGGTCCTGCACCAGCTTCAAGGCTTGGGGCTGAATGGCTTTTTGAACGATAGCGCTCATGAAATCTGCGTGAGCAGCTATCGATTTGCTAGCGCCTTGGCGAATCACCGCTGCAGTGGCAAACCGGATGTACGCGTGGATATCCAGCGTGCCGGCCTTGTAGTGCTCGTAAAACTCCTGGTTCTTTTGCTTGAAGACTTCGGCATCGGTCCATCCCAAAGCGGTGGTGAACTCGCCCCAGGCGTAGTCAGAGTCCAGCGGAATCAGGGTGTGGTCGAGGTCGAACAGGGCAATCTTTTTCACGGTCATGTGTTTTCCAGCATGGATTTGATCAACGGAATGGTGATGGCGCGCTGGGTCTGCAAGGCGTAGCCATCCATCAGGTCGAGGAGCTCCATCAGGCTGCCGAGGTCGCGGCTGAAGCGGTTGAGCATGAAGTCCATCACCTCATCGCTCAAAAACACGCCGCGGGCATCTGCCGCTTGGCGCAAGACACTGCGTCGCTCGGACTCGCTCAAGAGCTGCAAGCTAAAGATGTGCCCCCAACCCAGCCGGGTGCGCAAGTCGTCGCGCAACTTGAGATCGATGGGGGCAAACTCGCCCGCCGCCAGCACCGGTTTGTGGTGGGTATGGGCGTTGACGAACCAGTTAAACGCAGTGTGCTGCTGCTCCGCGGTGAACAGGTGCACGTCATCCAGCACCACCGCAGCCCAACGCTCATCGAAATCAGCAGGCTCGTCATTGGCGCCCAACCAGCCCACGCGCGCACCCTGCTCGCGCAACCCTTCGCGGGCAGCCTTGAGCAAGTGCGTTTTGCCACTGCCCTCCGGCCCCCAGATGTACGTGGGCACCGGCGAGCGGGTCAAAGAGTGGCTCTCGTCACCGATCCACAACTCCAGGTGTCGGAGGGCGGCCTCATTGGGGCCGGCAAAAAAGTTGGCCACTGTAGGGCCGGTGGACAAACCGATATCCAACGCAATCTGTTTCATACGAAGGGGTCACCCCAGATACAAACGGCTGCCGAGGTAGCCCGAGCGCGCGCGGCGTATCGCCACCAGCAGCACCGCGCTGGCAGGCAAGGCCACCAGTACCCCCACAAAACCGAACAGCTGACCGAACGCCAGCAAGGCAAAGATCACAGCCAAGGGGTGCAGGCCGATGCGCTCGCCCACCAGGCGCGGCGTGAGCACAAAACTCTCAATCACCTGACCCAAGCCGTAGACCACCGCGACCATCACCAAGGGATAGCCGATACCATGCGCGCCCGAAAACTCCAGCAAACCTGCGAACAGAGCCAGCACCAACCCGACCCCGAAACCCAGATAGGGCACAAAAATCGCCAGCCCGGTAAACACCCCGATCGGCAAAGCCAAGTCCAAGCCGAACATGGCCAAGCCCAAGCTGTAGGCGAGAGCCAGAATCACCATCACCAGCAACTGGCCACGCAGGTACTGGCCCAGCACCTCATCTGCCTCACGCAAGAAACTATCGGTCGGGGCCCGCAGGCGTGGCGGCACCAATTGCCGCAACTGGCCCATGAAACGGGCCCAGTCCATGAGCAGGTAAAACAAGGCCACGGGAATCAGAATGGCGTTACCAATCAGGGCAAACGCCACACTCCCACCCAACTTAACCGAAGCCAGCACCGAGCCAAAGGCGTCTTCCACGTTGGCGTTGAGGTACTTCATGACAAAGTTCTTGATGCTGCCCACATCCAGGTTGAGCTTGATGCCCCATTGGGCCAACAGTGGCTTCAGCGCCTCGTTCAAACTGTCGAGCAGCACAGGAAACTGCTCCCGCAGCAGCGGCATTTCTTTGGCAAGAATCGGAACAATCAGCAACAGCACACTCAGCACCACAATCAAAAACAAGACCTCCACCAGCACCACCGCCACGACGCGGGGGATGCGGCCCAGGCCGATGTCATCGATCCAATTGACCACCGGCGTGAGCGCATAGGCCAGTACCGCCGCCACGGCAAATGGCGCCAACACAGGCGCCAACAGCCATAAAACGAGGACGGCAAATACTGCAATGGCGACCCATGCAGCGAAACTTTTTTGGGTGGGGGTGAGGGGCATGAGAGAAAGAGAAGGGGCAAACCCTTAAAATCTAGGCAAATTCTATCGGGGTCTGCCTCCGCTTCACCCCAAACGTTACCTCCCATGACCCAATCTTCTGCCTCCACTCCCCTTTCTTACAAAGACGCCGGTGTCGATATCGTTGCCGGTGACGCCTTGGT